>JAGAJV010000014.1 GCA_017625915.1 Clostridia bacterium | reverse complement strand
GTCAGGCTACGATTTCGCTATCCCTTCTTCTCGCCTACACCTCGCGATGCAAACCTTGGGAGTCGCTTTCGGGTTGGTCGGTAACTACCTCCCAACGGACTTTCACCGCAGAGTATTGATATGCCCGTCATACTAGAAAAATCACTCTTTCGTTGAAGGAGTGATTTTTGTATATTATTCTACTTCAATTTATTTTCGTTAATTTTGCTTGCATCAAACATACGGTAGTGATTATCTTTTGAATCTCCGTATTCTATAACTAAAACAATACCAACATCTTCAAGCGTAGATTTTGCTGCTGGATATATTATATTCTTTAAATCAACAGCCTTTTGTTGAGTAGCATGATTGCTTGCCAATTTTGCTATATACACCGTTTTTCCATCAATTTTTTTAATTTTTCTTGAAAAGTTAGCTTGTATTATTTCTGATGTACCCTCAAAAATTTCATCAGCCTTGGAACACGCTTTTTCTTGTTTATCTGTTAATTGAACACAGCTTGATAAGGATGCCATAAGTATTAGTATAAGTGTTATTGCTGAAAAAATTCTAACTAAAATCTTTGTGTTTTTCATTTTATCTCTCCTTAATTTGTTAGTATATTAGTAGTCACTTATTTATGAAACAAGATCAGTTAAGACCGCCTTCTACCATTTTTACATTTATTTTTACATTTATTTTTACATTTATTTTTACATCAGTTACATCAACAACAACTATTATAAAATTATCTGTTATGTGACATCTTTATATTTTCGCTCTTTTGCCTGCGTAAAACATTAAATTCGCTTCCAATTGTCTGATTGATAATTAAATGCTCCAACAGTGCATTTATCGGTATCAGGTCTATAAGAAACACTAACATCATAGTAATTGTAATACCTCACGCCATATATATTTGTCATTTCCATCTTGCCACTAACACGATACATATAAGTAGAAGTTTGTTCAATGTTTGTTATAGTTGCCTTAGAACTTTTCAATTCATTTCCGCCGATTGTTAAGTAGCAATATGCCGCACACGCTTTCAATGTTACCGCGGAACGAACTTTGTCAATTGTAGTTTCTTTTTTACAAGAGCAACATGCTATGCAAAATAATACAATTAAAAGTATGGAACATAGCATTAATATAATTCTTTTCATAATATACCTCTCATAGTGTTACATTAAAATTTTGCAGATAATTTATTCTGCAATGTTAGTTGAATTTCAAACTAATTTATAGTTTGCAAAATTTGTTTAAATTCATCAAACAAATCAATTGCAGTTTCTATCGGAATTTGCGATGCCGGTTTACCTTCATAATCGCGGCATTTATCAACGAATTCTTTAATTTCGTCTAAGCCGTTGAATTCAACCGAAAGTATTTTAAACATAGCATTAACAAACTCTCCATTTTCGATTGCATTTGCAGAATCATATGTAGTCTCTCCAATGTATTTTCTGCTATAAACCTCCAAAGGAATCGCAACATATCCGTGAAAGTTCCAATTTTCGATCATAATTTCCACCTCCTTATGGGCTATTTATAGTCCAATTGTATCATATATAGCCCGTTTTGTCAAGATAAAAAGTCTATAATTAGCCTATAATATATATGCATAGGAGAATTTTATGGATACTTACACAACGGTGAAAAATAGACTTTTGAAATTACTTGACGAAAAAAACATGTCAATACACAAATTAGCAATAGAATCAGCTGTTGCTCCCTCGACAATAAAAAATATCCTTTACGGGAAAAGTCAAAATCCCGGAATTGTTACAATCAAAATGTTGTGTGACGGTTTTGGTATTTCTATTGTTGAATTTTTTAATACTGAGGCCTTTTTAAATTTGGAGCAAGAAATTAAATAGCAAGCAAACGCATACGGAAAATTCCGTGTGCGTTTTTTGTTGTATTTTATTATATATAATATTGTAATGTGTGGGATTTTGTGGTATAATGTAATGTGAAGTAATTTGGGGTTTTTATAAGTGAAGTTATTTCATAGTGAAGTTATTTCATAGTGAAGTTGCTTCGCAGTGAAGTTGCTTTGCAGTGAAGTTGCAAGCATTGCTACGCTTCGCTTAGTTAAAAATCGCAAGAGATTTTAGAGGAGAGGAATATGGGAAAGCTACTTAGATATATGAAGCGATACACTAAAGAGTGTATTATAAGTCCGCTTTTTAAGATGCTTGAGGCTTGCTTTGAGCTTTTTGTTCCGCTTGTGGTGGCTAACATTATTGATGTTGGTATTGCAAATGGGGACAAGGGCTATGTTATAAAAATGTGTCTTTTAATGGCGCTGCTTGGCTTGATAGGTCTTTCTTGCACTTTAGTTGCGCAATATTTTGCAGCGAAGGCAGCAGTTGGCTTTACTAAGGATGTGCGTTCTTCTCTTTTTAAGCATATAAATTCCCTCTCATATACTGAGGCTGACACTCTTGGCACATCTACTCTTATTACAAGAATGACAAGTGATATGAACCAAGTACAAACAGGTGTAAACCTAACGCTTAGACTGCTTATGCGTTCACCGTTTATTGTATTTGGTGCTATGATAATGGCATTTACTGTAGATGTTAAATCCTCTTGGATTTTTGCAGTTGCTATTCCGCTTTTATCACTTGTGGTTTTTGGTATTATGTGCGGTACTATTCCACTATATAAGAAGGTACAAAACAGGCTTGATAAGGTAACAGGCACTGCAAGAGAAAATTTGACAGGTGTAAGAGTTATCCGTGCATTTGGTAAAGAGGAATACGAAAAAAGGAAATTCCACTCCTCTACAGAGGAATTAAACAAGATACAGCTTTTTGTTGGTAAGATTTCAGCTATAATGAATCCTGCCACATATGCTATTGTAAATATTTCTATTGCTATACTTATCTGGTGTGGCGCTTTAAGAGTTGACGGCGGTAATTTAACACAGGGTGAGGTTATCGCGCTATACAACTATATGTCTCAGATTTTAGTTGAGCTAATTAAGCTAGCTTCACTTATTATTACTATGACAAAATCGGTGGCTTGCGGAAACAGAGTTCAAGCTATATTTGATATTAAGTCCTCACAAGAGGTTATTACTTGCGAAAATACAGGAAATAGTCAGTACAAGGTTGAATTTAGAAATGTAAACCTAAGATATAAGGGTGCATCCGAAAATAGCCTTGATAACATTAGCTTCTCTGTTATGCCCGGGGAAACTGTTGGTATTATTGGTGGAACAGGCTCAGGCAAAACCACCCTTGTAAATATGATTGGTCGCTTTTATGATGCTACCGAGGGTGAAGTTTTTATTGACGGTAAAAATGTAAATTCATACGAGCTTGACACTCTTCGTGAAAAATTGGGCATTGTACCACAGACTGCTGTATTATTTAAGGGTACTATCCGTGACAATATGAAATGGGGCAACGAAAACGCAACTGATGATGAAATTTTAGAGGCTATAAGAATTGCCCAAGCAAGTGATGTTTTGGCATCTAAGGAAAACGGACTTGACCATATTATCGAGCAGGGCGGAAAAAATCTATCCGGCGGACAAAGACAACGCTTTACTATTGCAAGAGCTCTTGTAAGAAAGCCTGAGATTTTGATTTTAGATGATAGCTCAAGCGCTCTTGACTATCAAACTGACGCTAATTTAAGAAAATCTATAAAAAATATTGACTATAAGCCTACTGTTTTTATAGTGTCGCAAAGGACGGCCTCTATTCAGCACGCAGACAAGATTATTGTGCTTGATGATGGTGAAATTGTGGGTATTGGTACACATAATGAGCTACTTGAAGGCTGTTTAGTTTATAACGAGATTTACTCTTCACAATTTAAGAGGGAGGGTGAATAAATGAAAAAGAAGCTTCAAATGTCAACTATTAAAAAGGTTTTAGGTGCTATTAAAAAATACCGCCTACTGCTTTTACTTTCTATTATTTTAGCAACCATAACTGTTGCATTGTCCCTTTACATTCCTATAATTATCGGTAATGCTATTGACTTAATTATTGATAAGGGTAATGTTGATTTTGACAGTATTTTACCTAAGCTATTAAATGTTGGTATTATTGCTATTATAATTGCGCTTTTACAATGGATAATGAATAATATCAATAATAAAATTACCTTTAATGTAACAAGGGATATACGAAATCAAGCATTTGACAAGCTTGAAAAATTGCCTCTAAAGTACATTGACGGAAATTCCCACGGCGCAATTTTAAGCAAGCTAATTGCCGATGTTGACGAGCTTGCAAACGGCTTGCTTATGGGCTTTACACAGTTCTTTACAGGCGTTGTAGCTATTATTGGTACGCTTATATTCATGCTTACAATAAGCCCTAAAATCACTATTGTGGTTGTTGTGTTTACTCCTCTTTCCTTGCTTATTGCTTCCTTTATTTCAAAGAGAACATTTTCGCTCTTTAAGGTGCAATCAGAAAACAGAGCTGAACAAACCTCTATTATTGAGGAATGTGTTGGCAATATAAAGGTAGTTAAGGCCTTCTCACACGAGGACGAGGCACAGGTGGAATTTGACGAGGCTAACGAAAAGCTTGCAAAGGCCTCGGTTAAGGCTATATTCTTCTCCTCTCTTGTAAATCCTACAACACGCTTTGTAAATGCGCTTGTGTATGCAGGGGTCGCTCTTGTTGGTGCGTTTATAGCTATTGATGGCGGGGCCGGCGCTATTTCTGTTGGTGCTTTATCAACGTTTTTAAGCTATGCTACACAGTATGCAAAGCCATTTAATGAAATTTCCGGTGTTGTAACCGAGCTACAAAACGCGCTTGCTTGCGCTACAAGGGTATTTGAATTAATTGACGAAAAAGAGGAGGTGGCTGATGCTTCATATGAATTGGGTGAAGCTAAGGGCGAGGTTTCCTTACAAAATGTTGATTTTTCATATACACCAGAAAAGGAGCTAATTAAGGATTTATCTATTGACATTAAAGCGGGAATGAGAGTAGCTATTGTTGGTCCTACAGGCTGTGGCAAAACTACGCTTATTAATCTGCTTATGAGATTTTATGATGTGAATGATGGCGTAATTTCCGTTGACGGAAATGATATAAGAGAGGTTACACGACATTCTTTAAGAAAAAATTACGGAATGGTGCTACAGGAAACATGGCTACAGGACGGCACTGTGCGTGATAACATTAAGATGGGGAAGCCAGATGCTACTGACGAAGATGTAATTATGGCTTGTAAGGCTTCACACGCCCATAGCTTTATAAAAAGACTACCGCAGGGCTATGATACAATTATAAGCGAAAACGGCGCTTCTCTGTCAGCCGGTCAAAGACAGCTTCTTTGCATTGCGAGAATTATGCTATGCTTACCACCTATGCTTATTTTAGATGAGGCTACCTCGTCTATTGATACAAGAACAGAATTAAAAATTCAAGACGCCTTTGCTACTCTTATGAAGGGGCGTACCTCGTTTATTGTAGCGCATAGGCTTTCAACCATCCGTGATGCTGATTTAATACTTGTTATGCGTGACGGAAATGTAATTGAAAAGGGTAATCATACGGAGCTTTTAGAGAAAAAGGGCTTCTACTATACTCTTTATAACAGTCAATTCTAACTAACCCTCGAAGGAGAAATAAAAATGAGAAAAACAAAAATTGTATGTACTATTGGCCCTGCCTGTGAAAGTGAAGAGGTTTTAAGTGAGCTTTGCATGGCCGGTATGAATGTGGCAAGACTTAACTTTTCACACGGAACACATGAATATCATTTATCACTTATTAATAAAATTAAAGCAGTCAGGGAAAAGCTTGAATTGCCTATTGCTATTATGCTTGATACTAAAGGGCCTGAATATAGAATTAAGACCTTTGAGGACGGTAAGATTACATTAAATGATGGGGACAGGTTTGTATTTACTACTGACGATATTATTGGTAACAATGAAAGAGTTAGTGTAAACTACAAGGGAATGATTAACGATTTAAGCATTGGTGATAGAATTCTTGTAAATAACGGCCTTGTTATTTTTGAGGTTAAGGAGTTAACTGACACTGAGGCAATTTGTACGGTGCTTGCAGGCGGTGAGCTTTCTAACTCTAAGAGCATGAGCTTTCCTAACAAGGTATTAAATCAAACATATTTAAGCGAACAGGACAAGAGCGACTTGCTTTTCGGTATTGAAAACGGAGTTGACTTTGTTGCTTGCTCCTTTGTTTCAAGACGACAGGACTTAATTGATGTAAAGAGCTTTTTAAAATCAAACGGTGGCGAAAGCATTGACATTATTGCTAAGATTGAAAATCGCTCCGGTGTTGATAACATTGAGGAAATTTGCAAGGAATGCGACGGTATTATGGTTGCAAGAGGTGACCTTGGCGTTGAAATTCCTTTTGAGGAGGTGCCATCTACTCAAAAGTATTTGATTACAAAATGCAGAATGATGGGTAAGCGTGTTATTACCGCTACTGAAATGCTTGAATCTATGATACACAATCCACGTCCTACAAGAGCAGAAATTTCCGACGTTGCTAATGCTGTTTATGATGGCACAAGCGCTATTATGCTTTCCGGTGAAACTGCTATGGGTAAATATCCTGCTCTTACTGTTAAGACAATGTCGAAAATTGCTGAAAAAACAGAAAATTGCATAGATTATGCTTCTAATTTTTCAAAATCCGGCTTTATTATCAAAAATGATGTTGACGCAATCTCACACTCGACCGCTTGTATGGCTATAGATGTAAAATCGAAGGCTATTGTAGTTTGCTCTATTTCCGGTGTTACTGCACGAATGGTTTCCCGTTTCAGAGCGCCTATTGATATTATTGGTATGACTACAAGTGAACAAACATGGAGAAAGCTTGCTCTTTCCTGGGGTGTTACTCCTGTTATGTGCGAAAGAGTAAATTCCACTGATGTGCTTTTCTATATGGCAAGTAAGGCTGCAAAAGCTACCTTTAAGCTAAAGAGGGGCGACAAGATTATTGTTACAGGCGGTATTATTAACGGTGAGAGTGGTAACACAAATATTATTAAGCTAGAAACTATTTAAGGTGGTGAATAAATGGGAATTATAAAAGCTATAAAGAGCTTCAGATGGGGATATTTACTTATTTCTATCATTTTATGTCTTGTCGGTGCTTGTTTTATTGTTTATCCTACACAATCAATGACTATAGGAAGCTACACTATCGGCGGTGCTTCTATACTTGTTGGTATTGTTTTAGTTGTTAAGGTATTGGCTAACAGAAAGCGTAGCTTTACATTTGCTATTAGCGTTATTTGTGCTGTTTTAACAGTTACCTGCGGTGTTGTGGCATTAATTATACCCGAGGAGGTATTTAAGCTATACCCTATGTTTATTGGCTTATTTATCATAATTGACGGCTCATTTAAATTTCAAACCGTCATCAATGCAAAAAGATATAAGCTAAAGATGTGGTGGTTTTTGCTTATTTTCTCTGTAATCACTATCGTTGGTGGATTTTTACTTATTCGATTCAGCGGCAGTGATATTAACAGTATTTTATTTGCTGAAATAATGGGTGTTACATTGTTTGCTGACGGTCTTGAAAACTTTTTCTCTCTATTCTATCTTGGCAGAATTGTTGCTAAGGCTAAGGAGGCGCTTGAGGCTGAGGAAAGCGACAAGGGTGATGTATATGAGGATAGTGTAATTGCTGATTCATATAACATTAAGGACGATGACAACATTATAACTGTTGAAATCCTCCCAAGCGATAAAAAGGAGCTTGAAGCTGACAAGGACGATAGCTATGAGGATAAAACAGCAGAGGATAATGCTGCCGAGGATAAAAAGGCAGAGGAAAATAAAATAACTGAAAATTTACCTATTAAAAGTCCTTACGAGGCAAGATAACAAAAATGCTAGCGAAGATTTCGCTAGCATTTTTTATTCTGCTGATATGATGTAGTAATAAACAGGCTGATTGCCTGAATAAAGGTTGATTTCCATATCTGTGTTATCAAGTATATTTGATATTGTTTTTTGTGTTTTTTCGGCTTCCTCTTCTGTTACATCACAGCCATAGTAGATGCTAACAATAGATTTTTCCTGCTCCTTGATTTTGTCACAAATATTGGATATTACATCCTCCAATTCCGGATTAGAGCTTAATAGCTTATCCTCGCAGAGCGCTAAATAATCACCCTCCTTAATATCAAGACCGTCGTAGCTTGAATCGCGTGCTGCATAGGTAATTTGCATTGTGGATACTGTGTCCACCATTTCCTTCATTGACGCTTCGTTTGTAATAGCATCATTACCCTCGTCAAAGCCCAGAATTGCGTTGATTCCCTGTGGTACGCTCTTAGTTGGGATAACTATTATGTTTTTGTCAGATAGCTCTGCCACCTGATTTGAGGTCATTATTATGTTTTTATTGTTTGGCAAAATAAATATATTTTTAGCGTTTATTCTGCAAACTGCACTATATAGGTCCTCAGTTGATGGGTTCATAGTTTGACCACCGGATACAATCTCGTCAACACCCAGCTCGGTAAATATTTCGCATAATCCCTCTCCGCTTGCTACGCTCACAAAGCCATATTCCTTTGGTAGCTCCTTTATTTCCTGTGATTCCTCTACAAGCTTGCTTGTATGCTGAGAACGCATATTTTCAACCTTGACGGTTTCATACTCACCATATTTTAATGCCTCGCCTAAAACTGCGTGTGGCTCATTTGTGTGAACATGAACCTTGATAATTTCGCCATCATCTATCATTACAAGGCTATCGCCCATACCGTTAAGGTATTGCTTCAGATCGCTTGTAGCTTGGTCAGGGATATGCTTTTTAACTATAAATTCTGTACAGAAGGTAAAGGTAATGTCCTCTGTATTAAAGCTTGCAAAATCTGCCCTTTCCTTTGCTTCTACAGTATTCTTTGCTTCATATTTGATTGCTTTTTTACTGTTTAAGGCTTGGTGCATAGCCTTCATAACGATAAGCCAACCCATTCCACCGGCATCAACCACTCCTGCCTTTTCAAGCACAGGATTTTGCTTTACTGTATCGTCAAGGGCAATTTCAGCCTCATTAATTGCACAGTCTAAAACATATTCAAAGCTATTTTTTTCTTTAGCGGCTTTCTCGGCTGCATCTGCACATCTTTTAGCAACTGTTAAAATTGTACCCTCAGCCGGACGGTCAACAGCAGTATATGCTGCCTCAACCCCTGCCTTTAAAGCTCTTGCCCAAGCTATGCCGTCACATTCGGTTTCGTTGGAAAGTCCCTTTGCAATACCTCTAAAAAGTAGGCTTGTAATAACTCCGGAGTTTCCTCTTGCGCCATGCAGCATTGCCTTTGCGGTTTTTTCGGCAGTCTTATCAAGAGGCATATCGTTATTCTTCATAAGCTCCTTGGCTGCCTCTGCAACCGTTAGGGACATATTAGAGCCTGTATCTCCGTCAGGTACAGGAAATACATTTAGCTCGTTGATTTCCTCTTTATTGTCCTCCAGACTCTGAGCTGCGTTTATAATTAACTTTTTATAATCCTCGCCTGTTATAATATCGTGTTGTTTATTCTCTGCCATTTTCATCTCCGTTTTAGTCTTTTCTTTCGTTTCCAAAGAAGAATAACGCAACTGTACCGGGACCTGTATGTGAGCCGATTGTGGTACCTATACTGCTTATTTCAACCTTTCCGTTAAGGCTTGGAAATTTTGCTTCAACGAGATCAGCTACCATTCTTGCATCCTCGTAGGAGTCAGCGTGGCTAATATAGCACTTGCCATTATAGTTAAGTCCGCCCTCTGCATTTTCTTCCATCTTCTTGACGATTTCCTTAATTACGCTTGCTTTACCCTTAATTTTTTGTCTTGGGATCAGCTTGCCATTTAAGTCCATATTCAAAAGCGGACAGATTTTCAAAACTGTGCCAAACCAGCCTGCAACCTTGGAAACTCTGCCTCCCTTTACATAGAAGGTTAAATCTGTCGAGAAAAACCAATGGTGTAGCTTTAATTTGTTTTCCTCTGCCCATTTTGCAAGGTCGTCAATGGACATCCCCTCGTCACGAAGGTCTGCCATTTTATCAACTAAAAGTCCCATTCCGGCTGATGCACCAAGTGAGTCAATAACATAGAGCTTTCTTTCCGGATATTTTTCGAGAAGCTCCTCTCTTGCGATTTTTGCAGAGGTTTGAGCGCCAGAAAGTCCAGAGGAAAGATTCAGGTGAATCACATCCTTGCCTTCCTTTAAAAACGGTTCAAAATAATTCTTATAATCTTGAACATTTGGCTGTGAGGTTTTTGTATCTACCCCATCACGCATCATTTGATAAAACTTATCGTATGAAAGTGTTTGACCTAGGTCGTCAAAATTTTCCTTGCCATCTGTTAAAAATACAAATTTGATGTATTCAATATTTCTTTCCTTAACGTACTCGAAGCTCTTATCCAGAGTTGAGCATGTGCTTAGAATATAGCTGTTCATTTTTATACCTCGTTCAGTTGATTTGCTTTCGCCACTTGCATTTTATCAATAAAAGCTTAAAAAGTCCACCTACTGTTTAAGTTTTTATCTCTATATTATATTTTAATTCAGTAGAATATAAAAAATGCCACTCTACTATTCGTAGAATGGCTATTGTTTTATTATTTTTCTTCACCCTGTGGTTGTTTTTCCGTTTGTTCGCTTTTCTTTTTAATGATTTTAAGTGTAATTTTAATTTTGAAGCTTAAAAGCACAATTATCTGTGCAGGAACACCGACAAGAAGAATCATCCATGTTGCGTAGCTATCGCGGAAGCTCCAAAGCGCAAAATAAATCACAAGCAGTATGCTCCATATAAGAGCTGATATTGAGATTATTCCCATAATTTTATTTTTAAGTATAAAGGAAAACACAATACCAACAATTATAATAGCAGGAATGGCATATATAAATATTTGCCAATGATACACTTTTGTTGTGATAGCCAAAATTATGAAAACTAAAAGCGCTACAGTTGCAATGCTAATCATAATAACATTTGCAAGCATAGCCTTTGCTTTTTGCGCAGGCTTGGTGTCAACCTTTCTTTCCTGCTCGTTATGCTCTGTTAAGATGTAATCGACAGTTACGCCAAAAAGCTCTGCCATTTTTTTAAGCACAAAAGCATCAGGAACACTGTCGCCTCTTTCCCATTTAGAGATAGCCTTGTCAGAATAATTCAGTTTTTGCGCAAGCTCTAGCTGTGTCATTTGGTTTTGTGTGCGTAAATAAAATATATTTTGCGCAACTATAAGCTTAAAGCTATTATCCATCGCTACCTCCTATATAATATGTGCGTTATTTAATATAAGTTATTTTAGCATAAAATTATTGATTAGTCAAGAAAATTATTTATAAACACGCAGTTTTTTAATTACATATAATGACAAAAGGCTACAGAATTATTTTTTCTGTAGCTTTAATTGAATTTTAAAATCTGTGAAAGTATGTAATTACTTACAAAAAAACCCTTAGGGGTGAATGAATAGGAGTTGTTTTCTTGCTTTACATATCCGTTCTTAATATAGCTTAATACGCTTGGATATTCGGATATAAAGCTGACACCAAATTTTTCTTTAAAATCTTGCTCGTTAATGCCATCGCTGAGTCGCATTTTTAGCATTACATATTCATCCATACTATTTTCCTTTAGTGCGGTTTCCTCTTCATAATGCTTTTTTGGTAAATTATCGACACATTCAAGGCTTTTTATGTATTTTTCAACGCTATCCTCGTAATAATAGCGCTTGCCATTAAAGTACGAATGAGCAGAAGGTCCAAAGCCGATATATTCTTCGCTTAGCCAATACTTCAAATTATGGACACACCTTGCGCCTTTTTTTGAAAAATTGCTTATTTCATATTGCTCATAGCCCTGCTTTTTAAGCTCGTTACAAAGATAGATATACATTTCGTATTCTTCGTCATCATTTGGCAAAATCAGACTATCACGCATTTTGTAAAACGGTGTATTTTCTTCGATTTTCAAGCAGTAGGCTGAAATGTGCTCGGGGTTAAATTCGCACACATTCTCTATTGTTTTTGCTAAATCGTCAAGCCTTTGATTTGGCAAGCCATACATAATATCAATGTTGATATTATTAAGTCCACATTTCCTTGCTAAGCTATAGCTTTCCTTGAATTCTTTAAGGTCGTGTATTCTGCCAAGAGCCTTTAGCTCTGTGTCGCTTGTGCTTTGCAGTCCAATGCTTATGCGGTTTACACCATTTTTAATATAGCAATTAAGCTTTTCCTTAGTTAGTGTACCCGGGTTGGCTTCTATGGAAAATTCAGCATCCTGTATGATTTTTAGGCTACCTTTTATCGTGTCTGCAAGCTTTTCAAATTCCTTTGGCTCGACCAGCGAAGGAGTTCCACCGCCTAGGAATACCGTATCAATTTCGTAGTCCTTATATAGTGGTGCTTCTCTTTTTATATGTTGGCAAAGTGCTTCTATATAGCTTGGAATTTTACTCTCTTGGCAACCAAGAGAGTAAAAATCACAGTAGTTGCATTTTTGCTTGCAAAAGGGTATGTGAATATAGAGTCCTAGCTTTTTTGACATATTATTTTTCACTGTCGTCAAGCTTCAAAACTGCCATAAATGCCTCAGGTGTTACCTCAACTGAGCCTAGGCGACGCATTTTCTTTTTACCCTCTTTTTGCTTTTCAAGTAGCTTTTTCTTTCTTGTAATGTCGCCACCATAGCATTTTGCAAGTACATCCTTGCGAAGTGCCTTTACAGTTTCTCTTGCAATTACCTTTGTACCGATTGCTGCTTGAATTGGAATTTCAAATAATTGACGAGATATATTTTCCTTTAGCTTTTCGGCAATTTTTCTTGCTCTTGTGTATGCCTTTTCAGAGTGTACAATAAATGTAAGTGCATCGACAATTTCACCATTAAGTAGGAAATCAAGCTTTACAAGATTGCTTGGCTCATAGCCGGCAAGCTCGTAATCAAGTGATGCATAGCCCTTGCTTCTGCTCTTTAATGCGTCAAAGAAATCATAAACAATTTCGTTAAGTGGCATTATATAGTGAAGCTCAACTCTTTGTGAGTCAAGATATTTCATATCCTTAAAAATACCTCGTCTGTCCTGACACAGATCCATAATTCCGCCAACAAACTCTGTTGGAGTAATTATGCTTGCTTTTACAGTTGGCTCATAGGCTGTTGCAATTGTATCGTTTGATGGATAGTTAGATGGGTTATCAATATAGATAGTTTCGCCATTTGTTTTTTCAATTTTGTAAATAACGCTTGGGGCTGTGGTTATTAGGTCAAGATTAAACTCTCTTTCAAGTCTTTCTTGAATAATTTCCATATGCAAAAGTCCTAAGAAGCCACATCTAAAGCCGAAGCCAAGTGCAATTGAGGTTTCAGGCTCAAAGGACAATGCTGCATCGTTTAATTGAAGCTTTTCAAGCGCTTCACGAAGATCATTATATCTTGCGCCGTCGGCGGGATAAATGCCTGAAAATACCATTGGTAGCGCTTCCTTAAAGCCTTGAAGCGGCTCGGTTGCGCCATTTTCAACGGTTGTTACAGTATCACCTACTCGTGTTTCGCTAACTGTTTTAATGCTTGCTGTAATATAACCAACCTCACCAGCAGATAGGCTATCTGCTTTTTGAAGTCCAAATGCGTTCAGGTGCCCTACCTCAACAACATCGTATTGTGCGTTTGTGCTCATTAGCTTGATTTTGTCCCCTGCCTTAAGCGTGCCGTCCATTACACGCACATAAACCACAACGCCGAGATATGAGTTATAGTAGGAGTCAAAAATCAGACATTTTAGAGGTGCGCTTTCGTCACCCTTTGGCGCAGGAATTTTTTCAATTACTGCATCTAACACCTGGTCAATATTTAAGCCAACCTTGGCGGATACCGCAGGACAATCCTCAGCAAGAACGCCAATAACATCCTCAATTTCATTTCTTACTCTGTCAACATCAGCAGATGGCAGGTCTATTTTATTGATTACAGGAACGATTTCAAGGTCACAGTCAACCGCTAAATATGCGTTTGCAAGTGTCTGTGCCTCAATGCCCTGTGTTGCGTCAACAACAAGTAATGCACCCTCGCAAGCATTAAGTGAGCGAGATACCTCGTAGTTAAAGTCAACGTGGCCTGGGGTGTCAATTAGATTAAGGATATAATTCTGTCCGTCCTTATGAGTATAATCAATTCTTACCGCACGAGCCTTTATGGTAATGCCTCTTTCTCTTTCGAGGTCCATATTGTCAAGCAGCTGCTCCTCCATTTCTCTTTTGGTAACAGCATTGCAATATTCCAAAATTCTATCGGCAAGAGTTGATTTACCGTGGTCAATATGCGCAATTATAGAAAAGTTTCTTATATTTTTTTGCTTTTCGTTCATATTTTGTGTCCTTTCGGAAAAATTCACAGTTATTTTAACATATAATATATATTTTATCAAGTGTTTTTTACTTGATTTATTTTCATTTTTATTGTACAATAAAATAAATAACTTTGAGGGGGATATTATGAAAAGATTAATTTGTTTACTTTTTGTTGTATCGCTTTGTGTTTGTCTCTTTGGCTGTGGAGCAAGTATAACAATAAACACTAACGGCGGTCAAATAGAAAATAAAGAAAATGAAAATCTCAAAATAGAGGAGGTTATTAATAGCACACCTACTAAGGATGGCTTTATTTTCGGCGGTTGGTATTCAGATAAGGAGCTAACTCAATCGGTTACAAAGGACAGTGAAAATTTAAATAATATAAATAATATTTATGCAAAATGGATTACTGCTGACAGTAAGGAATATGATGTCCGCGCTTATAGTGCTACTATTACAGATAGCGGTAGAAAGCATCAAATTTATGATATTGTAAGATTGGGTGATGACTACGATTATCAAGGCTTAATTTACGCAGGGTATACAAAATTTAAGGTTACATTTTCCTGTGATATTAGTGAGCAAAATGACGGTTATCAATATGTTTTTCTTTACAAAAACAAAACCTGTGTTGACATCTCCTCTTTAGATTATTTTATTTCCAACACACTTTATGGAAAAACCCCTAGCAACCCAACGCTTCTTTGCTCATATAGATTTGAGCATACGCCCGGTATTGCTGATTCCTCGTGGAATCAATATTCCTTCACATCATATATTAATATAGAGGATTTAGAAAATCAGCTTTACATACGCTATGGTGCTTCGGGAAAATATGATGATAATTGGCTAAACAGAAATGTTATTCTTAATGTTGAGCCTATAAAATAGCTTAGGAGATTTAGCATGACACAAAAGGAAAGAATGGAAAAGGGACTTGTTTACTACTGTGCTGACGAGGAGATAATGGGTGACCAGGTGCTTTGCCTTGAAAAATTATATGATTTTAATGCTACCCGTCCTTTAGAGAGTGAAAAGCGCGCTGAAATGCTTAAGGATATGTTTGCGGAGTTTGGTGAAAACAGCTATATTGAGCCACCGTTACATGCAAATTGGGGTGGCAAGCATGTTTATATGGGTAAAAATGTATATGCCAACTTTAATTTAACTCTTGTTGACGATGCAAATATTTATATTGGTGACGACTGCATGATTGGTCCTAACACCGTTATTGCCACAGCAGGACATCCTATTGATCCTGAGCTAAGAGCAAGAGTTACGCAATATAATGCTGAGGTACATATTGGTAAAAATGTGTGGCTTGGCGCCGGGGTTATAGTTATGCCCGGTGTTACTGTTGGGGATAATTCAGTTATAGGCGCCGGTAGTATTGTAACAAAGGACATTCCTGCAAATGTTGTAGCAGTTGGCAATCCTTGCAGGGTTATGCGCGAAATTGGCGAAAAGGATAGAAAATATTACTTTAAGGATAAAGAAATAGATTGGGAAAACCTATAAAAATAAATATCCACCCGCAGCGGGTGATATTTCAGTGTCGGGCATAGCCCTAATACTACAGGCTACGCACAAGTGCGTCTTTTATTGGCCTGTCAGCCGTGCATTTGTTACGTACCCGCTCAAGCGGGATTAAAACAAAGCCTCCCTTGTATAAAGGGAGGTGGCACATCTTGATGTGACGGAGGGATTGTAAAAAGCGATAATCTATACAAAACAATCCCTCAGTCAGCTTCGCTGACAGCTCCCTTTACACAAGGGAG
>JAGAJV010000013.1 GCA_017625915.1 Clostridia bacterium | reverse complement strand
TCGTTTCTTAGAGCTTGATTTTGCTCTTACTTTATATATTACTTGTTTAGAGTATCTAAACTTAAAAGAATTTAAGAGTTCCGTCTTTGTACATTAAGTTCTCTTAATTTTCATTGTTCAATTTTCAAGGATCTTTCGCACTGCTTTTCCTCACAGCGCTCGACTATTATATCACCTTAATTCTACTTTGTCAAGTACTTTTTTGAATTTTTTTTAAAAAGCCTGAAAATGCCCGTAAATACTGGATTTTTAAGGAAATTTTCAGGTATAATTCAATCTGTTTTGGGTAAAAATATAAAAAAATCAAGGAGAATGCTATGGAAAATCAAAATAACTCAAACGAAAACGAAAAGAACGACGAATTAGAATACATTGAAAAGAGTGGCAGTGTTAAGGCTGATAACATTCACTGTATAAGCATTATCGGTCAAATTGAGGGGCATTATGTTTTGCCGTCAGACCAAAAGTCAACTAAATATGAGCATATTGTACCTCTTTTAGTTTCTATAGAAAGAAGCAACGAGATTGACGGACTATTAATTATACTTAATACTATGGGTGGTGATGTTGAGGCAGGTCTTGCTATTGCTGAGCTGATTGCCAGCATGAAAAAGCCCACCGTTTCAATTGTACTAGGTGGCGGACATTCAATCGGCGTGCCTCTTGCTGTTTCCGCAAAAAAATCCTTTATTGTGCCAACTGCCACAATGACAATTCACCCTGTAAGAATCAGTGGCACTGTAATTGGCACTCCGCAAACCTATTTTTATTTTGAGAGAATGCAAAACAGAATTTCCAGCTTTGTTTGCAACAATTCCAAGATTAGCCCTGAAAAATTCAAGTCCTTAATGATGGAAACAGACCAAATTGCAACGGACACAGGCTCGGTGATTGATGGCAAGGAAGCTGTTGAATACGGTCTTATTGACGAAATCGGTGGACTTAACGACGCATTAAAAGCACTTGAGGATATGATTAGCCAAAGCAAAAATCAGTGTAACGGTGATAGCTGTCCTATATAATAAAATAGGAAGAAACTTTTCTTAGTTTCTTCCTATTTTCTATATTTTTGGAAATTTTCTTTCGTTTTCCAAATACTCACGAGCTAGTGGAAGCAAGTCGCTAATTACATAAACATCACTGCCGTTTGTTATGGTTTGAAGCAGAGTGGATAAGGTGCTGCCGATTAAATTCATGCTGTCTACAAATTCGTCGTATTTGCTGTCTGCCCATTCTACCCTTTCGGCTTCTCTTTTTATTGCGCGAAATGCTTCAACCTGCTTTTTATAAAACATAATTACAGTTTGCTTTTCGCTCTCTAAGGCATTTATTTCAATATTAATCATCGCTTTTCTCCCAATGCAGCATTCCGTTTATATCAATTGTTGAGCCGTCTGCCTGCGTCACTAGCGTATAGCCTAGGTTATTCATTTTTTCGGTGAATTTTTTACCGCCCAGCCTATGTAAATTAGCGCTTGGCATTTTTATTTTGTTTTCCCCTGCCAGCTTATCAAAAAATGCACATTCGTCCTTATCCTTGATTAAAAGCTCGTCAGCCTTAATTTTTGGCTTTTCCTTTTTTGCTTCCTTTATCTCGCTATGCTCGCTTGAATAATTAAAGCTAACTCCGCTTGAGCCTAAAATATGGCTATGGGTGTTTTTAATTACAAATTGCTTATCATTAAAGGAATAGGCGCTTATGCTTGATGGCTCCATCAAATACAGCCTTTCGGCAGAGTCGTATGCTTCTCTAAACGCTTGATTAAACTCACTCATTGCAGAATTGACTCTTGCGCCTTGATTATTTATACCGTGAGCCTGTCCCATAAATTCGTGGACACGGGTAACTGCCAGCTCTATTTCGCTTTTAATAGTTGCTTCTATTTGGTGTAATGCGGAAATCTCAGCCTCCAGCTTGCTTTTTGCTTCGTTGCATTTTGAAATATACGCATCAATGCGTTCATTTTGCTTGCGAATTTCAGCATTTTGCTTTTCAACCTGACTTACCTTATCATTATAAGCTGACATTATTGCATTTTTTTGCTCAGGGGTTGCATTTGATGGCACTGATGGCCTTTGTGGTGGCTTTAATTCCTTTTGCCTTTGCTTTTCGGCGTTTGATGATTTTCTGTCAAGCTCACTCATTAAATCTCTGATTTCGTAAATATAGGCTTGAATGCTTCTTACAGATTTTGTTCCCTCTCCACTAAATGACGAAAGCTCACCTTCCATTTTTTGCGTTAGCTTTTGCATACCGTGTATGCTATCGGAAACCTCGTTTTCAGCCTTATAGCCATCGCCTAAAATTATATTCATATAATTTAAATCAAAACGAATATCACTCATAGTTCGCCTACCCCCTTGACAATTGCTTTTGCTTGGGATAGATGCTTTTCGCCCTGTGCTACAAGGCTATCCAGCTTGCTGTAGCCTCTATCTAATGCAGATGCTGCGTTATTTGCTCCCTTAAAGAATTTATCCGCATTATAGGAAAAGGTATTATAAATACAGGTTACGCTTTCTCTTGCGCTGTTTCCTACTCTATCGTCCATAGCGCTTGATATGGACTTATCAAGGCTTTTTAGGCTGGAGCCTGCTTTATCTGCGCTTCTTGACTCCATATTAATCTCACTCTTCAGAGTGGATAATGTGCTTTTAGACATAAATTACCTCGTGCCTGCACTTAATGCAATCTTTAATTGCTTAGCATCGTTTTCTACATCCTTGGAGATTAGAAGCAGCTTTTCTGTTTGCTTTTCGATAACCTTGTTTGCATCCTCAATAGCCTTGGAAAAGTCGTCGTATTGCTTGCCGGACCAAGCCGAATGCATACCCTGATGTGTGCTAAGCAGCTTTTTCATATCTCTTTTTAAATTGTCGGCATAGGTGGCAATTTTCTTTGAGATTTTTAGCATTTCGTCAGGATTTGAATTGTTAATCAATTTATTAGCCATTATCTTCTACCTCTCTTCAGATATTTTTCGTATTCCTCGTGCATTTGCTTTAGCTTCTTTAAGGACTTTTCCACTGCCTCAATCAGCTTTTTTTGCTCAAGGGAAACCTTATCCTTAGCCTCAACGGTTAAGGTGTAATTATTATCGTCCCAATGATTATGGGCTTCCTTTAAGTCCTTATCAAAATCAACAAGATTTCTTTCCAAATCCTTTTTAAATTTTTTCAGGTATTCAATATACTTGCCTACCTCGTCTACTTCTATTTTGTATGTCATTGGTTTTTGCTCCTTTTAGTCGAAAAAAGTGGTTAGTGGTTAGTGGTTAGTGATTAGCAGTTTGCTGAACACCAATTTTCAACCCATCACCCTCTAAAGCCCTTTTTGTTTATGTTTTTGTGTTTGTTTCGGCGCAAAACAGCCGTTAGCCGCCAGCGGTTAGCGAAATTAGTTTAATGATTTTTATTTAAAAATTCAAGGTTTACCCACAGAGCAGGGCGAACTGCGACTCCTTTATCAAATACATTTATATTTATTAATTTTCCGCTTGGATCTACAGTACGCATAGTAAAGTTACCC
>JAGAJV010000104.1 GCA_017625915.1 Clostridia bacterium | reverse complement strand
ATGATTAATGAGGCGTGCCTCAATTCATGAACGCAGTTCAATTCATGCGTAAGTAATTCATGGCGAAGCCAATTCATGCCCATTGCCTCCCTTGACGGTTAAGGGAGGTGTCACGCTTGCGTGACGGAGGGCTTGCGCAATGCATTAATAAAACCTAGCAAAATTGCTAGGTTTTTATTATTTTATATACTCTATTTTGTTTAGCTCAATTAAAACTGCAACCTCTGGGCTTGGGGATATTTTATTTGGCGCAGCCGTCTTGCTAATTTTATTGGCTCATAGTATTTATGCATATCAATTTTTGTTGTGTTTAAGCCGTTTTGACATCCGTTTACTATATATTCATTTGACGGAAACAAATCATTTTCTAATGCTTTATCAATATTTCCAAATATTTCATAATAGCTACCGTTATATAGCATACTTTCGCTAACTACATATTCGTTTCATAATTACTCCTCCTCTTCTGTAGGCGGTATTACTATATAAACCGCAGGAATAGCTACATTATCAATTTGTATATAAACCTTAAAGTCCTCCCTTAATTCATTAGCATTTAGACCAATGCGGTAAAATTGGTCGTATCTTTGCAGGTGATTGTAGGCTTGTAGTGTTATATACAAATCTCCGTTTTTGATTTCCTTTTCCGTCAGTATAAATTCGCCATATGGCTCGTTTGCTAAATATAGAAGCAGGCTTGGTGTTGTGAAATAAATCTCTGGTAAATTAAAATCGCTAATCAGCAAAGAGTCCTTATCAATCAAATAAGCACTGCTCTTACTTGGCTTTTGTGTGCTTGGATAAGTATTAAGCGAAATTATATCCATTGATTTAATTTCATAGCCCTCAACAGATATTTCCTGTATTCCGCTTACATATTCAATATCACCCTTTGGAATAATCAGAAAATCTGTTGCCTTAAACTCCTGTACCCATTCCGGGTAATCCTTGTCGCCCAGTTCATAAAACCAATCATTTATTATTTTATATTCTCCGTTTTCAAATATCAGTGCACGGTAGCCGATTTCTGTTTCTCCGTAATAAGTACCGTCATAATGCTGATATAAAACCATTATATAGTTATCCTCAAACACTGATGCGTCAACCTCGTTTGTTGAAAAATAGCTTTCCATTTCCTCATAGGAGCTAATTAGCATAAAGTAAGAGCCTTGCTCCTTAGGAAAATTAAATTTGTTTTCTGTATTTCCCTCCCATTTGCGAATTTGAGAATAATAGCTATGCTCTGATTCAGCCTGAGTTATTTCGATTTGTGAGCCCTTATTAATATATTGTGGCTTTGGTATATTTCTTAACCAAATATCATAAAGGTCAACAAACACCTCAAAATTTTCGGACAGCTTAGTTGTATCGCAGTAGATTTCGTAGAATATTACATCGTCTGGCTCAATTGGGATAATTACATCCTCAGCATTTTCATCGTATTTTTCAATGGTGATATATAGGTTTCCGTTTTTAATTTCACACTCGGTAATGGCTAAATTGCTCATTATTTGGTCAGGCATATAAAGAATTAACACCTCTCCCTTATAACCGTAGCTTGAACCGTATGAGCTTACCTTAAGTCCCATTTGCTCAGCTTTTTCTCTGTTTACTATAAATGCTGTTGGCTCAGTAGGTAAAGGTGTATTGTCACTTGGCTTAGCATAAAAGAAGGTTTCCTTGTTTCTTTTTATTCTATCAACCTTAATTTCGTGTACATCCTCAGTAAATTCTATTTCATTCCTTGGCACTATTATATAATCCAAGCTATAATCGTATTTTGCATTTTCCCTTAATTCGTGTCTGTTGCCCGTTGAATAGGAATAATCCTTTGAAATTGAGTATTTTCCGTCTACATATTTAAAATCATAGTAGCCGATAAGGCTTTCATATTCATCCCCACCTATTGTAAAGACAGACTCAATTAAAACTACATAGTTATCCTTAAATGTGCTCTCTGTTACATTTGTGTCAGCATACTCTCTTAAATCGTCAAGTGAATTAAACATTTTAAAATATGCTTTATTATACGCAAGCCTGTCGGGCAACACATTCGGCTCACTTACCTCATAATAGTTAACCCTTGTATAGTAGTCTCCGTATGTGTCAGTTTCTGTAACGGTTACATTATTTGTCTTTACTTCATCCTTGTTGTCCGGATTAGTATCAGTGCTTGTATCAGTATTTGTATCGGTATTTGTGTCTGTGCTTGTATCTGTACCTGTGTCGCTCGTTTCGGTGTCAATAGCTTGGCTATCTGTGTCTGTGGTTGTGTCCTTTTTGTCTGCCTCGTTACAGGAAATCAGCACTAAAAGAAGCATTAAGGACACTAAAATTAATGATAATATTCGTTTCATAGCTTTTCTCTCCTTTTCCACCTTGTCAACCTTATTTTAGCACTTTTATACAAATTTGTGTGCTATTTAAGCGTTTTTTCAATAGTTGTTCACAAAATTTTCATATTTTGCCAAAAATGTTCACAATACATATAATATATAATTTATATCTTGAAAATAAAATGAAATTGTGATATGATTATTATGTATCGACTTAATTTAGCAGTCAGCAGATTGTTAAAGCAAGGTGTTTTAGAAAGGAGAAGTAAAATGAAGCTTATTATCGCCGAGAAGCCGTCGCTAGCCAGAAATATTATTCAAGGCATTGGCAAGGTGCAAAAGGACGAAATGAAAAAGAAAAACGGCTATTTTGAGGGTGGCGATTATATCGTTACATGGGCTTTCGGACATCTTTTCTCCCTTGCTGACATTGAGGACTATACCCCGTCAAGCTCACCCAAATGGACTATGGATAATATTCCCTGCTTCCCTACTGAGTTCAAGTTTGCTCTTAAAAAGGGCGCTGACAAAAAGGTAGATAGCGGTGTGGAAAAGCAATTTAATACTATAAAGCAGCTTTGCAACCGTAATGATGTTGACACCATTGTAAACGCAGGTGACTCGGACCGTGAGGGTGAAATTATCGTCAGATTATGCGTAAATCACGCGCTTAATACAAAAAAGAATTTTGTTAGATTATGGCTTCCTGACCAAACCCCCGAAACCATCAGCACAGGTCTTGGGGAAATGAAGAACGAGCTTGAATACGACAATCTTGCAAACGAGGGCTTTGCAAGAACATATATTGACTGGCTTTACGGTGTTAATTTAACTCGCTTTGCTACAATTAAAACAGGTAAGCTGCTTAGGGTAGGTCGTGTTATTGTGCCTATTGTAAAGGCTATTTACGACAGAGATATGGAAATTCGCAATTTTACCCCTCAAAAATATTATGTAATTGCCTCTAAGGAGGAAACAAACGGTGAAATTGTTGAATTAACCTCAAAAAATAAATTTACAAGCGAGGAACTTAAAAAAGCTGAGGAATCCTGTGCGCTTTACAATAATGAGGACGCAATAGTAACCTCTGTAAAGACAAAAAAGGACACAATGTATCCTCCTAAGCTATTTTCTCTTTCCAAGCTACAAAGCTATCTTGGTAAGAAATTTAAAATGTCAATGGACGATTCCTTAAATATCGTTCAAAAGCTTTACGAGGAGGGCTATGTAACATATCCTCGTACTAACTCGGAATATTTAGCAACTGCTGAGCAGGGTAAAATGAAAACAATTATTGCAAATATTGCAAAAATGAATTATCCTGTAGCATTTCGCTTTTCAAAGTCGATTTTTGACGATTCTAAAATTGAATCTCACTCGGCTTTAACACCAACCTATAAAATTCCCGACCCTAAGAAGCTAACGGACAAGGAAAAGCAGGTTTATACAACGATTTTCAGGCGATTTGTGGCTGTTTTCTGCTCAGAGGAATGCAAGGTTGAAAAGAACGAAATTAAAATCAGCGTGGGCAAGCTGGAGGAATTTACCTTAAAGGGTACTGTAATTTTGGAAAAGGGCTGGACAAAATTTGAAGAGCCTACACAAAAGGACAGGATTTTGCCTAAGCTATCAAAGGGCGACAAGGTAAATACTCTCTTTAAGCCTGTAGAAAAGGAAACAAGCCCACCTAAGCATTACACCATTGAAACATTAAATAACTACCTTAAAAATCCGTTTAAGGAGGATAAGGCTCAGGCTGACGAAAATGATGATGAGGATTACAAGGCAATTTTCGAGGGCTTGGAGCTTGGCACAGAGGCGACTCGTACGGGAATTATTGAAAACGCCTGCAAGAGCGCCTACATTATGCTAAAAAAGGATAGCTACTACCTACTGCCCGACGGTGAATATTTAATCGAGTCACTGTCACAGCTGGGTATTATAATGGATAAATACAAAACAAGTCAGCTAGGTCAAGCATTAAAAAGGGTTTATCGAGGTGAATTTTCAATTAACGATAGCGTAAGCCTTGCAAGAAATGAAATACAAGCAATTTTTGACGCATCTAAGGATATTTCCTTAGAAAAGGACACTGATATTGGCGTATACGGTGAGGTGCTAGGTCCTTGCCCTATTTGCGATAAGGATGTAATAAGGTCAAAATACGGATATGTATGCTCAGGCTACAAGGAGGGCTGTAAATTCTCAATCGGCAAATCAATTTGCAAGCGAATTATATCTGCATCAAATGTAAAAATGCTACTAGCAACAGGCAAAACAAGCAAAATTCAAGGCTTTGTTTCAAAAAACGGAAAAAGCTTTGACGCAGTTTTAAAGCTTGACGAAAACAAAAAAGTGGTTTTTGATTTTGGCAAATAGCTTATACTAAGCTAACGCTTCTCGCTTTTCTAGCCCTAATGCTTCAGGGAGCGAGGAAAAAGCCTTGAATATTATGTTATCATCTGACCACTGACTGCTGGCGGCTGACGGCTTTTAACGACAAAGGAGTTAAACATGGAAAGAGTTTCTAAAATTAACTATTACTTAGACATTGCGCAAACTGTATCTCAAAGAAGCACCTGCCTAAGACGCAGATTTGGCGCTATTATCGTAAAAAATGATGTTATAGTTTCAACAGGCTATAACGGAGCGCCAAGAGGCAGACAAAACTGCTCTGATATTGGCACATGTATGCGTGATAAGCTCGGTATTCCAAGAGGCGAGAGATATGAGCTTTGCCGTAGCATACACGCAGAGGCTAATGCTATTATTTCAGCTTCAAGAGAGCAAATGCTTGACAGCACCTTATATTTATGCTGTACAGACCCGGCTACAGGCGAAATTGTTGGCGGAATGAACTGCTGTATGATGTGCAAAAGACAGGTTATCAACGCAGGCATTTCTAAGGTTATTATAAGAAATAACAAGCTGGAATACACAGAAATTGATGTAAATGACTGGATAGAGGACGACGACAGCCTATCCGGTATATTTGGATATTAAAATGGCTGAAATTAAAATTTCACTTATGCTTAAATCGGACGCCTGTCAGCTTGCAGAAATTGACAGGGTGGTTTTTGGCGGAACATTTAAAGCTGAGGATTTTTTAAATTATCTTGAAAGTCCTATTTATTATTTCAATGTTGCGAAAATTGACGAAAAGGCTGTTGGCTATATTGGCTATATGATAATTGCAGGCGAATGTGATATTATAAATGTTGGCATTTTACCTGAGCACCGAGGCATTGGCATTGGCAATATGCTAATGGATGCAATGATAGACGAGCTTGTAAAAAGCAAGGCTACCTGTGTTCATTTAGAGGTAAGAAAATCCAACTATCGCGCAATTTCTCTATACGAAAAATACGGCTTTAAAGCCACAGGGGTGTCTAAAAACCACTATAAAGAGCCTACCGAGGACGCGCTAAGAATGTCAAAGATATTCTAATATATTGCTACGAAGCTCGAAATATTTTCGCTTTGCGAAAATAAGAACTAACGGCTGACAGCTAACGGCTGACGGCTTAAAAATCAGAAAGGATATTTGCTGACGGCTGAGGGCTGACGGCTGACCACTATTATGTATATTTTATCCTTTGAATCCTCCTGTGACGAAACTGCTTGTGCAGTTTTGGAAATGAGCGAGGAAAAAAGAATTATAAAATCAAATATTATTGCCTCACAGGTTGACATTCACGCATTATACGGCGGAGTTGTGCCGGAGATTGCAAGTCGCGCTCACATTGAGGCTATTTCAAATATAACCTATGAGGCGCTGGACAAGGCAGGCGTTGGTCTTTCCGACATTGGCGCAATTTGCGTAACTAACGGCCCCGGGCTTATTGGCGCTTTGCTGGTGGCTGTAAACTTTGCAAAATCACTT
>JAGAJV010000103.1 GCA_017625915.1 Clostridia bacterium | reverse complement strand
GCTACGACGAAAACCGTAAGATTGTTATTACAGTCGAGGGCGCAAAGAAAAAGCACAAATAAAGCATTAACCACAGGGCTTTTACCCTGTGGTTATTTATTTGTGCTTTTTCAATTAAATCCAACAGTTGTTGGAATAAGTCCCCACAGGATGAAATCCTGCTACGCAGGGTTAAATCTATCCTTGATAGATTATAAATCGTTACACTGGATTTTTCTTTTTTTCAAGCTCGTCCTTTAGGGAATTAATAATATTGCAAATATCGCCAGGTGTTTTAGCAATAAAGTCGGCGCCTGCTTCCTCTAGGACCTCTCTTTCACGATAGCCCCAGCTCACTCCAACGCTACGCATGCCTGCGTTTTTGGCAGTTTGTATATCCACATCGCTATCACCTATAAATAGACAACGGGATGGCTTTACGCCCATGGTTTTTGCAATTGCAAGGGCAGAGGTTGGGTTTGGCTTTGTTGGCATCTTATCTTGTCCTTGAATACAGCTAAATAGCTTTCTGTCAAACAGCTTTGCTATAATATCCTTTACAAAATTATCCTGCTTATTTGATAAAACAGAAATTTTCACTCCCATACCCTTTAAATCCATTAAAAGCGCCTCTATATCTGCATATGGAGCAGTTTTTTCTGTATAGCATTTTGAATACTCGTCCTCATAGGTTTCAATTGCGCTTTGCAAAATGAAATCAACATTTTGAACATCACGGGGCAAGGAGCGACGAACAAATTCACGCGCGCCGTTATTTATTGCCTTAAGTAAATCTGCTCTTGTTCTTGTTCTGTAGCCAAGACGAGTTAGCATACCGTTCATAGCGGTTTGTAAATCCGGCATTGTATCAGCAAGTGTTCCGTCTAAATCAAATATAACAGCTTTTATCATTTTAAGCTCCTTTCAGTCGCCAACCATCAGCGGTCAGCAGTCAGTGGTCAGTAATAACAATATTTTAGCATATAATAGGTAAAAAATAAAGAGTTTTTTTAAAATTTACTTGCTTGTCTTGTTGTAAATCTCACATATTTGTGTTACAATTTAATAATAAAGATTTCTGCTGACGGCTGACTGCTGACAGATAATAGCGACTGAAAGGAGCGAAAGGTTGAAAACATATAAGGTTACAGGAATGTCCTGCTCTGCTTGCGTAGCAAGAGTTGAAAGGGCTGTAAACGGTCTTGACGGTATTGAAAGCTGTTCAGTCAGCCTTTTAAATAAATCAATGGTAATTGAGGGTACTGCCTCAAACGAAAGCATAATTAATGCAGTAAAAAAGGCAGGCTATGGAATTAAGCTACAGATAGGCGCTGATGTCGAGGAAAAGGAGGAAAATGAAGCTCTGTTTTTATTAAAGCGACTTCTTATTTCCCTTGGCTTTCTTTTGGTGCTTATGTATCTTTCTATGGGCTATACAATGTGGGGCTTCCCTTTGCCTGCATTTTTAACCCAAAAGCCTATAATTATTGCCATAGCTCAAGGTGTGCTTGCGCTTGCGGTTATGGTAATTAATCGCAGATTTTTTATAAGCGGCACTAAGGGGCTTTTAAACGGCGGCGCTAATATGGATACACTTGTATCCCTTGGCTCACTTGCTTCATTTTTATACAGTGCAGTTACAGTGTTTTTAATGATAGGCAAAGGTCAAGAAGCTCAGATGCACTATTTACACGAGCTATATTTTGAATCCTCGGCTATGATTTTATCCCTTATTACGCTTGGAAAAATGCTTGAAGCATATTCTAAGGGCAAAACCACAAACGCACTGCGAGAATTAATGGATTTATCCCCGAAAACTGCAACCTTATTAGTTGACGGGGAGGAAAGGGTTATTCCTGCCAGCGAAATTAAGGTGGGAGATGTGTTTATAGTTAAGGCAGGAGAAGCTATCTCTGCTGACGGAATTATACTAGAGGGTGAAACCACTGTAAACGAGTCGGCATTAACAGGTGAAAGTATGCCTGTTAATAAAAATACAGGCAGCTCTGTTTTCTCTGCTACTATCAACGGAGATGGCGTAATCAAATGCAGAGCTACAAAAGCAAGCCACGAAACCGTGCTTGCCGAAATTATAAAAACAGTTAAGGAAGCATCAACCACAAAAGCCCCTGCCCAAAAAATCGCCGATAAGGTGTCCGGAATTTTTGTTCCTACTGTTATGATTATTGCAGTTATAACCACACTTGCGTGGATAATCTTTAGTGACAAGTCCTTTGGTTATGCGCTAGCACGAGGAGTATCCGTGCTTGTAATTAGCTGTCCCTGTGCATTAGGACTTGCAACCCCTGTTGCCATAATGGTTGGCAGTGGCGTAGGTGCAAAAAACGGTATTCTATTTAAAAATGCAACTGCTTTAGAGGAAGCCGGCAAAATTAATGTTGTAGCTCTTGATAAAACAGGCACTATAACTAAGGGCGAGCCCCAAATTACAGATGTTATTCCACTAAATACAACAGAAAAAATGCTACTTAGTGTCGCTTATTCCTTAGAAAAGCAAAGCGAGCACCCATTATCCCGTGCCATTGTAAAATATGGCGAGGAAAATGGAATTTCAGCTAGTTATGTGTCTGATTTTAAAGCTATTTCCGGCAAGGGCTTATCTGCTATTCTTGATAACAATTTGGCTTATGCAGGAAACGAAGCTTTTATTAGTGAGTTTTGCGAAATCCCTGAGAATGTGTCAATAAAAGTCAAGGAGCTATCAAGCCAAGGCAAAACTGTAATGCTATTTTATCACAATGAGCTTTTAGGGCTTATTGCAGTGGCAGACGCTGTTAAGGACGATAGCCGTGATGCTATTTCAGAGCTTAAGAAAATGGGCATATCGGTTGCTATGATAACAGGCGACAACGAAGCCACTGCCCGTGAAATTGCCTCACACGTGTCAATAGATACGGTTATAAGTCAGGTTTTACCGACAGAAAAGGGTGATGCAATTAAGAGCCTGAAGGAAAATGGCAAGGTAGCTATGGTAGGCGACGGAATTAATGATGCGGTGGCGCTTACCGAGGCTGATGTTGGAATTGCTATTGGCGGTGGAAGCGATATTGCACTTAGCTCGGCTGAAATTGTTCTTACAAAAAATACTCTTTCCGATGTTCCTATCCTTATAAAGCTAAGCCGCAAAACATTAAGAATTATTAAACAAAATCTATTTTGGGCATTTATTTACAACATAATAGGTATTCCACTTGCCGCAGGCGTATTTATTAATTGGCTGGGCTGGGAGCTAAACCCAATGTTTGGTGCGCTTGCTATGAGTTTTTCCAGCTTCTTTGTTGTTATGAATGCGTTGAGACTTAATTTTTTTAATAGAAAGGCAAAATTATGATACTAAATAATATTACGGAAGCAATTGGAAATACCCCGTTAGTTGCTCTAAATAATATAAAAAAGGAGCTTAATCTTAAAGCAAATATTTTTGCAAAGGTGGAGCTTACAAATCCCGGTGGCTCTATTAAGGATAGAGTTGCCATTAAAATGATAGAGGATTATAAAAATGCAGGTGTATTAAACGAGAATACAACAATAATTGAGCCTACCTCCGGCAATACAGGAATAGGTCTTTGCGTGGCTTGCTCTGCATTTGGCTATAAATTAAAGATTGTAATGCCTGACAATATGTCTAAGGAAAGAATTATGCTAATGCGTGCATATGGCGCTGAGGTAATTTTAACTGACGGTGCTCTTGGTATGCAAGGCGCAATTGACAAAGCAAAGGAGCTAAAAAAGAAAATTCCTAACAGCATAATTGCAGGTCAATTTGAAAATATGTCAAATCCTGATGCACACTATTATACAACAGGTCCGGAAATTTACAGTGATGCAGGGGGATGTGTTGATATTTTAGTGTGCGGAGTTGGCACAGGCGGCACGATTACAGGCGCAGGTAAATACCTAAAGGAGCAAAATGCTAATGTTAGGGTTGTAGCCATTGAGCCATATAATTCAGCTGTGCTTTCGGGACAAAGCAAGGGCGCGCACGGCTTACAGGGAATTGGCGCAGGCTTTGTGCCAAGGGTGCTTGATACCTCTATATATGATGAAATAATTAAGGTAAGGGACGAGGAAGCCTTTGAAATTACAAGACTTCTTGCTAAAAAGGAAGGCATTTTGTGTGGCATTTCCTCAGGCGCTGCGCTTTTTGGCGCTATAACCCTTGCCAAAAAAGAGAAATACAAGGACTACAATATCGTGGTAATATTGCCTGACACAGGCACAAGATATTTGTCCTCAAATGTTTTTTAAGCTAATCAATATAGCAAGCAATATATTATCTTATATGCTATTTTAGCAATATTTTAATAAAAATCAAAAAAGCACTTGACTTTTTATAAAAACTGTGGTATTATATTGCTTGCAAAAATGCGCCCTTAGCTCAGCGGATAGAGTGCCCGGCTACGAACCGGTAGGTCGAGAGTTCGAATCTCCCAGGGCGCGCCAAGAAAAACCTCAACCGAACTCGGTTGAGGTTTTTCAGTTAAATCCGTCGAAACGGAATAAATCCACTAATTTGGATGAAATCACTGCGTGATGAAATCAAGCTTCGCTTGGAGATAGGTTAGACGGATTTGATTTCATCTGACCGAGGGGAAGATTTCATCCGAGCAAGGCGAGGATTTCATCGTGCTTGCACGATTTCATTTTGTTGACTTTATTTTTTGACTATTATATAATTATTTCGAGGTGATAATAATGGCTGAAAATATACTCGCAGATATGTCAGTAAATTTTGCTGTCAATGTGTTAAAGCTAACAGAAAATATAAAAGGACATTATTCTCTTATAAATCAACTTGAACGGAGTGCCACATCAATT
>JAGAJV010000012.1 GCA_017625915.1 Clostridia bacterium | reverse complement strand
TCAGAATTAAAGGGCCTATGCTTCCTTGAAAGAGCAGAGGAAAATAGCATACAGCCTTTAGAAAAAACAAAGGCTGCAGAGCGTATTATGCAGCAAATATTAATGCCAAAAGATCCGTTTGGTGCAATATCTACACTGGAATTAATGGATAAAATGTTAATGAAGGTTGATACTTGGCTTCTTGGCTGTAATATGGATATTGAAGCCGCAAAAATAGCTTATGAAAATATGTCGGGAGAAAAGATATGAAAATTAGAGAAGGTTTTATTTTAAGAGATGTAGCAGGAAAGACATTTGTTGTTGCAACAGGTGAGCTTTCAAAGAGCTTTAAAGGAATGATTACATTAAATGAAACAGGCAAGTATATTTGGAAGCTTCTAGAAAATGGTGCAGAAAAGGAAGAAATTGTAGAAGCGATTATGAAGGACTACGATGTACAGGATAGAGCGCTGGTTGAAAACGATGTGAATGTATTTATAGAAAAGCTTGCAGGAGATAATATCCTTGAGTAATTTAATGCTTGAAATGAAGGAGATTTGGGAGCTTGCAGAGCCTGTTATTGCGTCAGGTGGAGAATTTCGTTTTTTTCACAAGGGAACTAGTATGAATCCTCTTTTAAGACAAGGGATTGACTCTGTGGTAATTGTATCTCCTGAAAATCTAAAAAAGAACGATATTGCTTTATATAAGCGCGCAAACGGTCAGTTTGTAATGCATCGCATAATAAAAATAAAAAAAGATGAATACATTATGTGCGGCGACAACCAATATGAGCACGAGCATGGTATAAAAAAAGAAAATATTTTAGCCAAGGTGAAGGGTATTTATCGTGGAGATACCTATTTTGAAGTCGATAATAGGGACTATAAAAAATATGTTAGGAAGCTGCCCATTAGACGCGCGAAAATTCGATTTTTCTATTTTATAGGAATCAATAAAAGAACATAAAAAACAACAGATTTTTAAATCTGTTGTTTTTTAATTATAGCTTTCTATATATAGCAAAATTAACCTCGACTGTAGTTTCAAGACTGCTAATATTTTGTAGCTTTTCCTTATCCTGTGTAGATGTTCTGTGATAATATGGCGTCATAGTAAATAAATTATATATTGTATCACTACCACATATTATAGTATCATATTTCAAATTTTCAATGCACAAAAGCTCAAAGCCATCATAATTCGGGAATTTTTCCTCATTGTCATACACATCATCATATAAAACCGATTTGAGTCCATTTAAGTGCTTTGCACCGGATGAAACTACAATTACGTGTCCCTGTGTCTTTAAAACCCGTAAAAATTCCTCGCTTGCCACAGGCGCAAACATATTTATTACAATATCAGCACAACTACTACTTAGTGGCATTTCAAAAATGCTTGAAACAGAATATAAAATGTTGTCTTTTGCGACACGTCTAGCGCTTTTTGCTCCGTGCTCACATCCGAATTTAGACATATCAAAGCCAATTACATTTGAACTAGGATAACATTCTGCAATTCCTTGTGTGTAATAGCCCTCGCCACAGCCTGCATCGATAATCAAATTGTTTTTAAATCTGCCGACAATTTCACAAATTTTCTTGCGAATAGGTAAGTAAGCGTTGCTTAAAAAGAAATTGCTTCTTGCTCTTATCATTTCCTTAGAATCACCTGCTTTTGCATTGTTCATTTTACCGGGCTTTAATAAATTTATATATCCACTTGATGCAATATCAAAGGAGTGTCCCTTTTCGCATTTTAGCGAATTTCCAGCTCTTGAAAAATCACCCTTACATATAGGACATTTAAAATAGCTCTCAAAATTCATTTTTACCTCTAATTAAATTGACATTTTTAATATAATATATTATAATAAAATTATATAACAATTTCAAGTGTTACGGAGAAAATATGGTAAATCAAAACGAAATTTACGAGGTTCAAATAGAAGATACAAATATATTTGCAAACGGAATTTGCCATATTGATTCCTTTGTTGTTTTTGTAGAGAACACACTAAAGGGTGAAATATGTAAAATTCAAATAACAAAGGTACACCCTCGCTATGCATATGCAAAGTGTATTGAGATTATAGAACCAAGCCCACACAGAGTCCCACCAACTTGCGAAAAATACGAAAAATGTGGCGGATGCTCATTTTTGCATACAACTATAGAATATGAAAATGAAACAAAGCTGAATTTTGTGAGATCAGTTTTTGTAAAAAACAAAATTGATGCAGATTTTACAGAGATAGTGTGTCCAATAAGCAAAAGCTATAGAAACAAGGTAGTCCTTTTCTATAACGGACAAGCGTTTGGCTATAATGAAAAATCTACTACAAAAATAGTAGAGCATACAAGCTGTATTTTAAACGATAGTATTTTTGACAGTATAGCTGATTTTACAGCCAAAGCACTAAAAAATACACCCCTTCGTGCATTATATCTTCGTAAAAACAGAGATAACACAGAGATTATGGCTTGCCCTATTTTTTATAATCCAACAAGTATTTTAGAATATGCAAGCCTACTTTTAAAAGAATTTCCAAATGTAAAAACAGTACTAACCGCCTCACTTTCCGATAAGGATTTTGCAATAGAAAAGCTAAGCTTTAAAATAGTTTACGGCGACGGTTATATTACCGATACGCTTTGTGGATTGAAATTTAAAATTTCGCCAAAATCCTTTTATCAGGTAAACCCAGACTCAGCCGAATGGCTTTACGAAAAAGCGATTGAGCTTTTAAACCCTCAACCATACGAGAAAATCGCTGACCTTTTCTGTGGCACGGGTACAATGGGTATTATAACTGCAAAACGCACAAATTGCAAGGTCTATGGCGTTGAAATAGAGCCAAGCGCCGTAAAGGACGCAAAGCAAAATGCCAAGCTAAATGGTGTTACCGACATAGAATTTAAAGCAGAGGATGCAAGCAAATTTGATAAGCAAATAGACTCTTGTATAATTGACCCACCACGCAAGGGCTGTTCCAAATTTATGCTCGATACTCTCATTCGCCTAAAGCCTAAAAAAATTGTCTATGTATCTTGCAATCCAGATACTATGTGCAACGACCTAAAAGTGCTTATCAATGATTATAAAATTGAATCACCTGTTTATACATACAATCAATTTCCACACACAACTCATATCGAAGCAATAGCATGCTTAACTTTAAAATCATGACCTACAACATAAGAGAAATTCAATCAAAAGATAATAAACAAGTAGAAAATGTAATACGCACCTGCCTTATTGAATTTGGTGCAAACCACGAGGGGACAGCATGGGCAGACCCTGACCTATGTAGATTTTCTGAAATCTATAATACCGAGGGCAACAAATATTGGGTAATAGAGGATGAAAACGGTACAATCCTAGGCGGAGTGGGTATTGGCAACCTTGAAGGCACAGACAAAATTTGTGAGCTTCAAAAAATGTATTGCCTACCAGAAATCAGAGGCACAGGGCTATCCCATAAGATAATGGACATAGCACTAAATTACGCAAAGCAATACTATAAAAAATGCTATCTTGAAACACTTCCCAATATGATAGGCGCTCAAAAATTCTACGAAAAATACGGCTTTGTCCGTATCTATGAGCCTGTTATTAAAACAGAGCACTTCGC
>JAGAJV010000102.1 GCA_017625915.1 Clostridia bacterium | reverse complement strand
CACCACACACGAAATAAGCGAGGAATTTAATCTCCCCGATTATATTCCCGAGGTAAGAAAAATGCTAACCGTAAGAGCAGGGGTCCTTCCCGAAAGCAAGTATTTAGCCGACAAGGGAAGTGGCAGTCAGCTGGATTTTGGCGGAACAGTTACATATCTTGTAATTTATACAGACGACGAGGGCAATTTGTGCTCAACGCCACTAAGCAGTGCATATGAAGCAAGCACTCAGCTAAGCTCCCACCCGGAAACTGTGCTGATTGATACAGTAGTAGATAATACAAGCGTAAGAGTGAATGCACCAAGACGACTTACAATAAAAGCAAGATTAAAAAGCAGAATTTTAGGCTTTGAAAATAAGGTGCTGGAGGAAAATATCACCCCAAAATCAAGCGCCGACGAAATGTATCTGCAAAGAGCAGGCAAGAAAATAAAATCAATGGAAATTAGCCAGGTAAGCCTACAAAATATCAGAATGAGCGATAAGCTGGATATGCAGGGAAATAAAAATGCAAAGCCAATTTGGTGCGACGCAAGCCTAGTAATTACAGAATGTAAAGCGCAAAATAAATCAATTTTGGTGCGTGGAGAAGCGACAGTAAAATGTATCTGTCACACCGAGGACGGAAATATAACTCTTACAAAAGCATTACCGATAGTTGAGGAAATCGAGGCAGAAAAAAGCTCCGTTGGCGATATGGCAAGCGTAAATGGAAGATGTATTAGCCTAGCAATCTCCAACGAAATGAACGACGACACAAATCAGCTGTTTTTCGATTTAAACTGCGAGCTTGAGGGAATAGTAAGCCATAATAGAGAGGAATATGTAACGAGCGATTGCTATTCCACAAAATGCGAAACAGATACAAGCTACAAAATTATCGACACATACTCCGCTGTAAAAAGTCAAAATGTATCCTTTACAGTTAGCGAGGCAGTAAAGCGCAAAAACAACGAGGCGAGAGAAATAATTGAAATAATTGCTAACCCTGTGTGCGAAAAAACAGAAATCAAGGGACAAAAAGCAAGCCTTGTGGGCAAAATTGAAATGAATATTATCGCAAGGTGCGAGGAAAAGGAAAATGGCGAGGCAGAATATGTAAACGACACATACGAAATTCCCTTCAGATACGACACAGATCTAGGCAAAACAGCAGACGATATAATAGTAAGAAATAATCTTACAATAGGAAGCCTGAACGGAAGATACGATACAGATAAGCTATTTGTAAATTGCGAAATCTTTTTAGCGCAGGATATAGTAGAAAAAGCAAAGGACGAAATTTTAGACACAGCAGTAATAAAAAAGGATAAGGAAATTAAAAATGACTCAGCCTGTGTGCGAGTTTACTTTCCAAAGGACGGCGACACCCTCTGGGAAATAGCCAAAAAATATCATACCACAATAAACAAAATCTCCGACCAGAACGAAATCGAAGCATCAGCCGAAATTCCAACAAAGAATTTGATTATTTAGCCGTCAGCAAGCGACCTCGTCGCAGCTAAATTCGCTAAAGCGAGTTAAATTCGGCAAGCCGAGCGAAATTTGTAAACAAGCGAAATTCGGCAAGCCGAGCTATATAGCGAATTATATTTAGCTAGCAATCCGGTGTGATATTTCGCAAAGCGACGTTATATTTGTAGTGGCATCCCTCCGCTAACTTTAAACAATTAAAATGCACACATATCCCACGATATGTGTGCATTTTGTATTTTTATAAATTGCCTACATCATAAATTGCTTTGTATGAATTGTGCAAGCACATAAATCGCTCGTCTGCTCGCATTAGCTGACCACTGACGGCTGACCACTGACGGCTAATTCAACGCCTTTTTAACATAAATACCCGTATAGGACTTAGGATTTTGTGCCACCTGTTCGGGCGTACCTGTGGCTACAATTTCACCACCGTTGTCGCCACCCTCAGGACCTAAATCAATAATATAGTCGGCAGTTTTAATAACATCAAGATTATGCTCAATAACAATAATGCTATTACCTGCATCAACAAGTCTTTGTAAAACCTCAATCAGCTTTCGTACATCGTCAGTATGCAAGCCTGTTGTAGGCTCGTCAAGAATATAAATTGTTTTGCCTGTTGAGCGCTTGGAAAGCTCTGTTGCCAGCTTAACTCTTTGCGCCTCGCCACCGGAAAGAGTAGTTGAGGATTGTCCAATCTTAATATATCCAAGACCTACATCGCAAATTGTCTGTAGCTTTCTGGCAATAGACGGAATGTCGCTAAAGAACTGTGCGCCCTCCTCGGCAGTCATTTCAAGCACATCATTAATATTTTTGCCCTTGAATTTAACCTCTAAGGTATCTCTGTTATACCTCTTACCCTTGCAGACATCGCATTTAACATATACATCAGGCAAAAAGTGCATTTCAATCTTTTTAACACCGTCACCTGAACAGCTTTCACATCTGCCCCCTTTAACATTAAAGGAGAAGCGAGAGGCAGTAAAGGAACGCATTTTCGCATCGGGAGTTTTAGCGAATAAATCTCTGATTTCATTAAAAAGACCCGTATATGTGGCTGGATTTGACCTGGGCGTACGACCGATTGGGGATTGGTCAATTGCAATAACCTTGTCAAGCGCCTCGTAGCCCTCAACTCCGTCACACTTACCCGGATAGGTAATGGCACGGTTTAATTTTTTAGCAAGCGTTTGCAATAAAATCTTATTTACAAGAGAGGACTTGCCCGAGCCGGACACGCCTGTAACGGTCACAAAGCAACCAAGAGGAATATCAACATCTATATTTTTAAGGTTGTTTTCCCTAGCGCCCTTGATTTTTAAAAGATTGCCGTTACCCCTGCGTCTTACCTTTGGAATTTCAATTGCTTTTCTGCCGGATAAATATGCGCCTGTAAGAGAAGCCTCACACTGCATAACCTCCTTCGGCGTACCCTGCGCCACAATCTCACCGCCGTGAACACCTGCGCCGGGGCCAATATCCACAATATAGTCAGATTCAAGCATAGTTTCCTCGTCGTGCTCAACTACAATTACGCTGTTGCCCACATCTCTTAAATCCTTAAGGGTTTTAATCAGCTTTGAGTTATCTCTTTGGTGTAAGCCAATGCTAGGCTCGTCGAGAATATATAATACTCCCACTAAGGAGGAGCCAATCTGTGTCGCTAATCTTATTCTTTGCGCCTCACCACCGGATAGCGTTGAAGCCTTTCTTGCAAGCGTTAAGTATTCAAGACCAACGCTTTTCATAAAGCCAAGACGGGCTTTAATTTCCTTTAAAATTTCCTTAGCGATTTTTTGCTCGCTTTCAGTAAACTCCAAGGAATTTACAAATTCAAGCTCATCAGTTACAGACATTAAGCAAAGCTCATGTATATTCTTGCCACCAATCTTAACGGATAGAGCCTGCTTATTAAGCCTTTGACCGTGGCAAACAGGACAAGGGGTTTCCTCAATAAATTGGTCGTAATACTCATCACCCATCATTTGCATACGCTGCTCAATGGTGCGAATAACGCCCTCAAACTTGGTTGTCTGCCTTCTGTGTTGCTTAGCAAAATATCTATCCACAGTATAGTAATGGTCGCCTGTACCGTATAAAATTGCGTCTAATTGCTCCTTGGTAAAGTCCTTAATGGGCTTATTTATATCTGCGCCAATATGCTCACAAACCGCCATAAAAAGAGGACCTGTCCAGCTATCCTTATCCATAGTTTTAAAGCCGTTTACCTGCACTGCGCCCTCGGCAAGAGATAAATTCTTGTCGGGAATAATCTTATCGGGGGAAATATTGCGAAGCTCACCAATACCAAGGCAATGCTCGCAAGCGCCAAACGGATTATTAAATGAAAATGAACGAGGCTCTAGCTCGCCAAAGCTTATTCCGTGCTCCTCACAGGCATAATTTGTTGAAAATTCATATTCAACCCCGTCACCCTCACGAGGAGAGGTTAAAATATTTACTCTGCCGTCACTAGCCTTTAGCGCATTTTCCACCGAGTCGGAAAGACGGGGACGAAGATTTTCCTTCATTACAAGACGGTCAATTACAATGTCAATATTATGCTTTTTAGTAAGCTCTAATTCAATATCCTCGTTTAAATCGTAAATAGTGCCGTCAATTCTAAGTCTTGCATAACCGTTTTTGCGTGCATCGGCAATTACCTTTTCGTGCCTACCCTTTTTGCCCTTAACAACAGGGGAAAGCACCATAAAGCGCTCACCCATAGGCAGCTCTAAAATTTTATCAATAATTTGGTCAACGCTCTGTTGCTTGATTTCCTTTCCACACACAGGACAATGTACAGTGCCAAGACGGGCATATAAAAGCCTTAAATAATCGTAAATCTCCGTAACCGTACCAACAGTTGAACGGGGATTTTTTGAGGTTGTTTTTTGGTCAATTGAAATAGCAGGAGAAAGACCCTCGATGGAATCCACATCAGGCTTATCAAGCTGACCTAAAAACTGTCTTGCATAAGAGGAAAGTGACTCCACAAATCGTCTGTGTCCCTCAGCAAAAATTGTATCAAAGGCAAGAGAGGACTTGCCCGAGCCGGAAAGACCTGTCAAAATAACAAGCTTGTCCCTGGGTATCTTAATATCAATGTTTTTAAGATTGTTTTCCCTTGCGCCTTTTATTTCTATAAAGTTTTTCATTATTTTCCTTTCTAAATTAGCCATTAGCCGCCAGCCGCCAGCCGTTAGCGATTTGATTTGAGGGATTGCAGGCTAAGAACTGTTTTTATAGGTCGGCAATTGTTAAAGAAATTGGCTGACCACTGACTGCTTGCTGCTGAGCTTCGCTATCTCCGAAGCTCCTTAATCTGGTCACGAATAAAGGCAGCCTTTTCAAACTCCAAGGCTCTTGATGCCTTGTTCATTTCCTGTGTAAGCTCTACAATTAGCTTTTCCCTTTCGTCCTTAGTTAGCTTCTTCTTTTTCTTCTTGTCCTCAGCCTTCTTGCCAAGGTCAATAACATCGTATACACCCTTAATAATAGTTTTAGGTATAATTCCGTTTTCCTCGTTGTATTTTCTTTGAATTTCACGACGGCGGTTAGTCTCGCCTATTGCGCTTTTCATAGAGCGAGTTTCGGTGTCGGCATACATAATAACCTTACCGTTAGCATTTCGCGCCGCACGGCCAATTGTCTGTATAAGTGAGGTTTCAGAACGGAATAAGCCCTCCTTGTCAGCATCAAGAATAGCCACTAGGGAAACCTCTGGAATATCAAGACCCTCACGAAGCAAATTAATGCCCACAAGCACATCAAACTCGCCAAGTCTGAGCGAACGGATAATTTCCATTCTTTCAATAGTATCAACATTATGGTGTATATATTTCACCTTTATATCATTAGATGATAAAAATTCAGTTAAATCCTCTGCCATTTTAGTTGTAAGAGTAGTAACAAGCACTCTTTCGCCCTTTTCGGCACGGATTTTAATTTCGCCCATAACATCGTCAACCTGTGTTGAAATAGGTCTGATTTCAATTTCAGGGTCAATTAAGCCTGTTGGTCTGATCAACTGCTCAGCTACCGAGGTTGAGTGCTCCTTCTCATAATCGGCAGGGGTTGCCGATACAAATACAACTTGATTCAGCTTGCTCTCAAACTCACTAAAATTAAGAGGTCTGTTATCGTAAGCCGACGGTAAACGGAAGCCAAACTCCACAAGATTTCTTTTTCTTGCTAAATCGCCACCACTCATACCTCTGATTTGAGGCACGGAAACGTGGCTCTCGTCAATAAACATAACAAAATCCTCGGGGAAGTAGTCAAGAAGCGTATAGGGCGTTGAGCCGGGCTCTCTGCCCGACAGTATTCTGGAATAGTTTTCAACGCCTGAGCAAAAGCCGATTTCACGAAGCATTTCAATATCGTATTTCGTTCTTTCCTCAATTCTTTGAGCTTCAATCAGCTTGCCCTGAGCTTCAAAAAACTTAACTCTTTCCACCATTTCGTCGTGGATTTCCTTAAGAGCCAGCTCCATTTTGTCACTGGATACAACATAGTGGTTAGCAGGGAATATAGGGGTATAGCTAAGTCCCCTTTTTACCTCACCCGTTAGAGTGTGAATTTCAGTAATTCTGTCAATTTCGTCACCGTAAAATTCAACACGAATAGCAGTATCCGAGGACGAGGATGGAAAAATCTCAACCACATCTCCACGAATTCTGAATTTATTACGAACAAAATTTACATCATTTCTTTCGTAATTCATATATACAAGTCTGCGCGCAAGGTCGTCCCTTGACATCTCCATACCCTCACGCAAATCTATAACGAGCTTTTTATATTCAAGAGGGTCACCAAGTGAGTAAATACAGGATACACTAGCTACAATAATAACATCTCGCCTTTCAAGTAAAGAGGAGGTAGCGCTGTGACGAAGCTTGTCGATTTCGTCGTTAATCATAGCATCCTTTTCAATATAAATATCCTTGCCGGGAATATAAGCCTCAGGCTGATAATAGTCGTAGTAGGAAACAAAATATTCAACAGCGGAGTCGGGAAAAAGCTCTCTCATTTCAGAGCAAACCTGCGCAGCTAGGGTTTTATTTGGCTCAAGAATAATGGTAGGTCTGTTTACATTTGCAATAATATTAGCCATAGTAAAGGTTTTACCTGAGCCGGTTACACCAAGCAGTGTTTGAAATTTTTCGCCACCAAGTATGCCCTCGGTCAACCTTTTGATAGCTTGTGGCTGGTCGCCCGTTGGCTTAAATTGACTTTTTAAAACAAACTTATCCATATTTCTCGCTCCTTTCTGCGACAAGGTCGCAATCACGCAAAGCGTGTATATCACCAAGGCAGAGCCTTGCATATAAATTTCTCTAATATTTTATCACACTATATTATAAAAGTAAAGAGGGAATAAAAAACAAAAAGGGAGAAAGTTTTAATGCCAATAATCAAAAAAGCCTTCCCCTTTGTTTGGAGGGGAAGGTGGCAGCGAAGCTGACGGATGAGGTGTAGTAATAGAAAGCACCTCACCACCGCCTAACGGCAGAGCCTCCCCTCAAGGGGAAGCCGGATAGGAGAAAATTTTCTCCCTAATTATTGACTAACTGCGTTTTGTAACGGTTGATTATCTGCTTCCTCAAAGCTCATTTTGCCAAGCTCGTTGCATCTGTCTAAAAGAATTTTGGCAATATCGCATCTTGTTCTGTCATCCTTTTTCAAGGTGGAGTAGTAAACAGGCTTATCAACTATGTATCGTAAATTTTCCTTGTCAAAATATGTAACAAAAATCGGAACATCAATACCTCGCTTCAGACAAATATCCGCAAGCATAACAAAGCCTGCGTGAAAGCCCTCCAGCTCCTTTAAGTATCCGTTTGTGGAATCCTCGGGGAAAATAACGATATTCTCACCGCGCTTGATTGCATCAACGCTTTGGCGAATAGTTTTTACAAATCTTGCATCACGGTATGTGGAAATTAAATTAAGCCCCCTATAGAAAATATTAGTAATAGGACTTGCAATCAAGCAAAATAGCCTTGCAAGATGTAAATTCCAATGCTTCTTTTCGTGGTAGTACACTCTTGATTGATACTTGTACATTTTAATAACGCCCGAGTTCATTTCGTAAGCGCCCCACATACGAATAGGAATATCCAAATAAAGCTCCAGCGACATAGGCGCATCAGTGCCCTCGTGGTTGCTTAAAATTATACCGCCATAGGAAAATTCCTCTCCGAGAAAAACAAATTCCGGCTTCTTATACCGTCCTGTTTTTCTTAAAAATTTCTTAAGACCTCTAAACCACGCCTTGCGATTTCCCTTAGATGATGTAATCTTTTTTATTTCAGTATTGTTTAATTCTTTTTTGCTCATTTTGCGTAGTGTCGCTACGCTTTAATCATTTCTTGAAAAGCTTAGCAACATTCTCCTTGGTAAATCTGTACTTTGCATTACAGAAGTTACATTCAAGCTGGATTACTTCCTCCTCGCCCTTTTCGCGCTGTTCCTTAAAAATGCCTTCACATTCCTTTTCGCCAACGCTTATAAGAGCCCTTTCGGTTCTTTCTCTTGAGCAATCGCACTTGTATTCAACCTCAAGCTCATCGAACAAATCGTATTCGATGCCCTCTAATGCGATTTTAAGTATATCCTCATTAGATAAACCCTGACTAAACTTTAATGATACGTTTGATAAATTTTTTGCGTTTTTCTCTAATTTCGACACAACCTCTTCGTCAGCAAAGGGAAGAAGCTGAACAAAAACACCGCCTGAGGATTTACAGGTATGGTCAACATCAACCAAAACGCCAAGAGCGCAAAGAGTAGGTGTTTGCTCACTTTGAGCATAATATGAGGCAATATCCTCGGCAACCTCACCGCTTACAAGCTCAATAGCTCCGTTAAACGGTACCTCGTCCCCCACATCCTTGGAAACGGAGAGGATACCACCGCCAACAATTCCGCTAACATCCAGCTTCCCGTTTGGCTTTAATGGCAGGTCTGCCATAGGGTTTGTAATACAGCCCTTAACATTTCCGTAATAATCACTTACTGCAATAGTAGTGCCGGCAAGACCGTTTCCGCGAATACTAACGGACATAGTGCAGCCTGGCTCCGGGAGCATTGTACCCATAACTGATGTGGCAGTTAAAAGTCTGCCTAAAAGAGCAGTAGCAGTAGGCGAGGTTTTATGATACTCAATCGCCTTGTTTACTATTTCAGTTGAATTTATTACATACGCACGGGCGCTTCCGTCTCTTGTCATTGCTCTTAAAATTGTTGAACTCATTTTTTACCTCTCTTATTTTATACATCTAGCCACAAAATACCATTTTTCGTCTGTATCTGTAGCGTTATTTTTGTCAAGGTCGCCATAAACCTTAAGTAATTCAAAGCCACACTCACTAAGCAAGGACTTAATCTGCTTTAGAGAATAGCATTTTTCCCTTTGAATTTCGTCATATCTTTCATATAAGCCATTTTCGTTTTCCTCAAAAATGCTTAAATAAAATATGCACATCCTGCTCTTTTCATTGTACTCATTATGCCAAGCAAGAAGAGAGCCGTCATTTTCTAAAATGTAATCATTATTGCCATATACATTTTCAAAGCGATATGGTGTATTTACATCAAAAATAAACACTCCATCGGGGATAAGATAGTTATGCACCAGCAAAAAGCATTTTTTAACATCACTTAGCCTTGTCAGATAATTTACACTGTCAAGACAGCAAACGCAAGCGTCCACAGTGCCATAAAGCTCAAAATCACGCATATCCTGACATAGCCATAAAATATCGCTAATGCCCTTATCGTAGCAAATATCCTTAGCCTGTGAAAGCATTTCCTCGCTTAAATCAATTCCCGTCATATCATAGCCTCGCTCACGAAGCGCAAAGGT
>JAGAJV010000101.1 GCA_017625915.1 Clostridia bacterium | reverse complement strand
GCGCCCTCGCTAGCTGATATGCGTGAGTAGTCCTCAAGCTCCTTTATAGAATCCTTTGGTAAATTACCTAGCTCGTAATTTTTGTAAGTATTGATTTCGTATTTCATTTTTATCCTCCAAGAGTATCATTAAACTAATTTTACCGTATATTTGATAAAAAAACAATACATTTATCATTGAAATGAATTTATATTTATACTAAAATATTATATATTAGTTCTAAGGAAATTTTTATGAAAAGAGCAAGTGGTGTTTTAATGCACGTTTCTTCCTTATGGGGAGATTTTTCCTAGGGTGCATTTTCAAAAGCGCATATGATTTTATTGATTTTTTGGCTGACTGTGGCTTTAAATACTGGCAGGTGCTTCCCTTTTGCTTGCCTGACGAATACAATTCGCCCTATAAATCCTATTCTGCATTTAGTGTAAATCCTTACTTTATAGATATTGAAAGATTATATGACAGGGAGCTTATTACAAGACAGGAATTAAGGGATGCCAAGCAAAAAAGTCCTAACGCGTGTGAATTTAATAGGCTTGCTTATGAAAGATTACCTCTTTTAAAGAAGGCTTCTACAAGATTTTTAGAAACAAAAAGGCTTGAGGATTTTTATGCCTTACATCCACAGGCTGCTAAGTTTTGCGAGTTTATGGCATTAAGATACGCAAACGGTGATAAGCCTTGGTATGAGTGGACTGAGCTAACGCCTAACAAGGACGAATTACACGCTTGAAGAGTTATAGAGTATTTAGCAATTCAGCAGTGGCTTGATATTAAAGAATATGCCAACAAAAAAGGTGTTGGCATTATTGGTGATATTCCAATTTATGTAGCGCTTGACTCTAGCGATGTTTGGGCAAATCCTCAGGAATTTCAGCTTGATGAAAGATATAGACCTACTAGTGTTGCAGGTGTGCCACCGGACTATTTTAGCGAGGACGGTCAATTATGGGGCAATCCTTTATATGATTGGGATAAAATGAAGGAAAATAATTTTTCTTGGTGGCGTGAGCGAATGTCCTTTATGTGCGAGCTTTTTGACGGAGTCAGAATTGACCATTTCAGAGGCTTAGAAAGCTATTTTTCAATTCCTGCAAGTGAGAAAACCGCAAAGAATGGCAAGTGGGTTAAGGGTCCCGGAATGAGTCTTATTAACGCTTTCAAGGATATTTGTGGGGATAAGCTAATAATCGCTGAGGATCTTGGTGAGATTACTCCTGAGGTTGAAAAGCTGGTTAAGGATAGCACATATCCCGGTATGCGTGTTTTACAGTTTGGTCTTTTAGGTGAGGACAATTCCATGCACCTACCGCATAATTATCCTAACAACTGTGTAGCTTATACAGGCACGCACGACAACAATACCTTGCTTGGCTATGTTTGGGATTTGGATAAAGCATCTAGAGAAAAGTTTCTTGACTATTTTGGATATGAGGATGCAAACTGGGATAACTGCTATGACACTGTTATTCGCTCAATGCTCGCATCTCACGCGGGTCTTGTAATATTCCCTATTCAAGACTTACTTAAGTATGGTAAGGATACAAGATTAAATACACCCGGTAGCTGTGATGATAACTGGTCCTTTAGAATTACTAAGGAGCAGTTTGACACTATTGACAGGAATAAGCTACGCAAGTGGATTAATGCGTATGCAAGAAACAAAAATGCTAAGCAATTTTAATTGCTTAGCATTTTTTTATTATTCTTTGTCGTCGCTTTCGATGCTATCGAGCAATCTATTGTATTCTGCGAATACTGCATCGATAATTTCGTCGTCAAGCTCAATTTCAAATTTGTCCTCGCCGTTTTCGCCTCTTGATACCTTGAAAACGAGAGCCTCGTCGTCTGCCATACCCTCAAGTAGCTCTACAGGCTGAAGGATAGCATAGAAATTGCCCTTATGTGCAATTCCTGCGATTTCGATAAAGTCAATTTCCTCGCCCGTTGCGGAAAGTAATGTTACTATATCGTCGTCTGCAAATTCATCCGGGGAAATATCCTTGTCAAAGTCTGCCATAATATTTTCTCCTTTATTAAATATTAACCTTTTTGTATGCTTTCTTGCCTCTGCGTACAACTAAGCCCTCGGAAAGCTCTTCCTTAGTGTAAAGCTTTTTAATGTCTGTTACCTTATCGTTATTTACGGTAACACCACCCTGCTCAACAGCGCGTCTCGCCTCGCTACGGCTTGGAACAAGTCCTGCTTTAACAAGAATGGAAAGAATGTCAATTTGGTTATCCATTAGGTCACTATCCGCAAGAGTTGTTGTTGGCATATTAGCATCTCCGCCTGCGCCAAAAATGCTCTTTGCAGCGCTTTGCGCCTTTTCTGCCTCATCTTCACCGTGAACAAGCTTTGTAAGCTCATATGCAAGGATTTCCTTAGCTGTATTAAGCTGCGCGCCCTCCCAAGAGTCCATTTTGTCAATTTCCTCAAGTGGTAGGAAGGTTAACATTCTGATACATTTTAATACATCGGCATCTCCAACATTTCTCCAATATTGATAGAAGTCATATGGTGATGTTTTTTCTGGGTCTAGCCATACTGCGCCTGACTGAGTTTTGCCCATCTTCTTGCCCTCGGAGTTAAGAAGCAAGGTAATTGTCATAGCGTGTGCGTCCTTGCCGAGCTTCTTTCTGATTAGCTCTGTTCCACCGAGCATATTGGACCATTGGTCGTCGCCGCCGAACTGCATATTACAGCCATATCTTTGGTACAGCTCTAAAAAGTCGTAGGACTGCATAAGCATATAGTTAAACTCCAGGAAGGAAAGTCCCTTTTCAAGTCTTTGCTCATAGCATTTTGCTCTTAGCATATTATTAACTGAGAAGTGGCATCCAACATCACGGATAAATTCAACATAGTTAAGGTCAAGAAGCCAATCTGCGTTATTTACCATTCTTGCCTTATCCTCGCCAAATTCGATAAAGCGAGACATTTGCTTTTTAAAGCATTCGCAGTTATGCTGAATAGTTTCCTTAGTCATCATTGAACGCATATCTGTTCTGCCTGATGGGTCACCGATATATGCAGTACCGCCACCGATAAGTGCTATTGGCTTATTACCTGCCATTTGAAGTCTTTTCATTAAGCAAAGCGCCATAAAGTGACCTACATGTAGGCTATCTGCTGTTGGGTCAAAGCCGATATAAAATACAGCCTTACCGTTATCTACCATTTCCTTTATTTCTGCCTCGTTGGTTACCTGTGCGATAAGACCACGGGCTACTAATTCGTCGTAAATCTTCATTTTTTCGTCCTCTTAATAATATAAAATAAATATATATGTAATTTTAGCAAATGAAAGCTAATTTGTCAACAGTTTCTTGGGTTTATAGCAAGATTTTTGTTCTGATATTCTAGTTTTTCTGTAATATCCTCGCCAAACCAACTAGGTGGGGTAAAGCGAACCGCCTCCTCATAGCTTGGAAATTCAACCTCGACGGTTAAAAGTCCCTTGTTTTTGCCCTCATAAATATCAAGCTCTGCTACATAGCTATCAAGCGGGATAAAATATCTTGTTTTTTCAACAGATACATCTTTATATTTGTTATAATAAGAAAGCCATTCCTGCTCTGTAATTTCCCATTCAATCTCCTCACGCACAAGAGTGCCATCGGACTTTTTGGTAATAAAATATTTGTTGTCCATTTTTCTTGCACGAAATTTGGGATTAGTTACATAAACCTGTATTATATTTTTGTGTTCAATATTAGTTAGATTTGGAATTTCCTTAACCAAAAACTTTCTTTCGATTTCCATTAAATCACCTCGTATATATTTTAGCACATATTTTTAGTTTTGGGTTTATTTTTTCACAAATTTATGATAGAATTTAATTAATACATTCTTGGGGGTAATTATGGCACTTATAAATTCTATTTTTGCAGACAATATGATTATGCAGGCTAACAAGCCTGTAAGATTTTTCGGTGAATTTGAAGGACTTGTAACTGTTTGCTTTAATGGCAATAAAAAAAGCGTTAATTCTGGCGGAAATTGGTTAATTGAATTTGACCCAGTTGACTATGGCGGTCCTTATAGCATTGAGGTAAGCTTTGAGGACATTTCCGCTAGTATTGACGGTGTTTATTTTGGAGATGTATATTTGCTTGGCGGGCAATCTAATATGCAGTTTAAGCTATGGGAAAGCTCTGAGCCTAAGGAAAATTACCGTGGCAATAAAAATGTGCGCCTTTTTACTGTTGACAGAATGGAGGACGGCGAGCATTTTAAGGAAAGGGACGGTTGGGTTGAGTTAACAAAGGAAAATGCGCCTAATTTTTCTGCTATTGGCTATTATGTGGCGCAGGAGCTAGCAAGAGATGACAGAAAAATCGGTTTGATTGCTTGCTATCAGGGAGCTTCTGTTATACAAAGCTGGATGAGCAAGGAATATGCGCTAGTGCCTGAGTTTGAAATTGAAAATCGCTTTGGTGACCACGAATGGCATCCTATTTGGAACAGCGACGGTGTGCTTTATGAAAATATGCTTTCAAAAATTTTGCCTTATTCTATAGCGAGTGTGCTTTGGTATCAAGGTGAAAGTAACGCGAGCGTAGATGAATCCAATATTTATCTTGAATTTTTGCGTGCATTGATTACAAACTGGCGTGAAAGCTTTAAGGATGATAAGCTTGAATTTATAATTGTTCAGCTAGCTGACCATTTAGACAGGGCCGGCTATGCTTGGAGCAAGATTCAAGAGCAGCAGCTACTTGCACAGGATAAAATTCCTTATGTTAAGACTGTTGTTTGCCGTGATGTTTGCGACAACATTGATATTCACCCAAAGGAAAAGGATATTTTATCAAAAAGAATTGCTAATTTGCTATAAAAAAGTATAAAAAGATATTGCAAACGCATATGCTTTTATGATATAATACAATCGATAAAATTTGGGCATTAAATTTTATAAATAATTTGAAAGAGGTATAGATCATGCTAAAATTTGAAAACAAGGCTTTAACAGATTCCAAGCTTATCCTTGATTGGATTGAGGAAATGGCTGAAATGGTTAATCCTGACAAGATTGTTTGGATTGACGGTAGCGAGGAGCAAACACAAGCGCTTCGTGACGAGGCTTGCTCTACAGGCGAGCTTGAAAAGCTAAATGAGGAAATTCTTCCTAACTGCTATCTACATAGAACAGCAATCAATGACGTTGCTCGTGTTGAGGGTAGAACATTTATCTGTACAAGAACAAAAGAGGATGCAGGTAACATCAACAACTGGATGGACCCTAAGGAATGCTACGAGAAGCTTTCTAAGCTTTACAAGAACTCCTATAAGGGCAGAACAATGTATGTAATTCCATACGCTATGGGTCAGGTTGGCTCAAGCTTTGCTAAGTACGGTATTGAGCTTACAGACTCTATCTACGTTGTTTTAAATATGCTTATTATGACAAGAGCCGGCAAGCACGTTGCTGAGGCTATGGGTGACGGTGAGGGCTTTATTAAGGGTCTACACGCAAGATGCGATATTGACGAGGAAAACCGTTACATCTGCCATTTCCCAGAGGATAACACAATTTGGTCTGTAAACTCTGGTTACGGTGGAAATGTTCTTCTTGGTAAAAAGTGCTTCGCTTTAAGAATTGCTTCATACCTTGGTAGAAAAGAGGGCTGGATGGCTGAGCATATGCTTATTCTTGGCGTTGAATATCCAAATGGCGATACAAAGTATATCTGCGCTGCATTCCCATCTGCTTGTGGTAAGACAAACCTCGCTATGCTAATTCCACCTAAGGCTTATACAGAAAAGGGCTATAAGGTTTGGTGCGTAGGTGACGATATTGCTTGGTTAAGAGTTGGTAAGGACGGTAGACTTTGGGCTATTAACCCAGAAAACGGCTTCTTCGGTGTTGCTCCTGGTACTAACGAAAAGTCAAATCCAAATGCTCTTGCTACTACTATGAGAGATACAATTTTTACAAACGTTGGTCACGTTCTTGATAACAATACAGTATGGTGGGAGGGTCTTAACGACAATGCTCCTGACAACTGCATTAACTGGAAGGGCGAAAAGTGGGATAAGGCTAAGTATGACAAGAAGGATAAGGTTAACACATCCGCTGCTCATCCTAACTCAAGATTTACTGCTCTTGCTAAGAACTGTCCGTGCATTTCTAAGGAATTTGACAATCCAGCAGGCGTTCCAATTTCTGCTATCGTATTTGGTGGCCGTCGTGCAAAGACTGCTCCGCTTGTATATCAATCATTCGGTTGGCAGCACGGTTCATTCGTAGGCTCAATTATGGCTTCAGAGACAACTGCTGCGGCTGCAGGTGCAGTTGGCGTTGTTCGCCGTGACCCAATGGCTATGCGTCCATTCGTTGGCTACAATATGGGTGACTATTTCCAGCATTGGCTTGATATGGGACATAAGATTCCAAACGCTCCAAAGATTTTCCATGTAAACTGGTTCAGAACAGATGACGAGGGTCACTTCATTTGGCCGGGCTTTGGTGATAATATGAGAGTTCTTGATTGGATTCTTCAAAGATGTGAGGATAAGGTTGAGGCTCGTGAAACAGCTATCGGTTATGTACCATATGCTAAGGATATTAATATTGAGGGTCTTGATATTACTGTTGATACAATTGAGGGGCTTCTCTCTGTTGATAAGGCTTCATGGCTTGAGGATGTAGAAAACATTAAAGCGTTCTACGCACAGGTTGGCGATAGAGTTCCAGCTATTATGTACGAGGAATTAGCTGCTCTTGAAGCAAGACTTAATAAATAATCTATACAAAACACGCTCAAATTGAGCGTGTTTTGTTTTGTGTGAATTAGGTGATAGGATATAGGGGGTAGAATGTAGGGGGTAGGATGTAGGGGGGAGAAAAG
>JAGAJV010000100.1 GCA_017625915.1 Clostridia bacterium | reverse complement strand
TCAGCGAAGAATGACCTTGTGTCAAAGGCTCCCTTGTGTAAAGGGAGCTGTCAGCGAAGCTGACTGAGGGATTGTTTTGTATAGATTATCGCTTTTTACAATCCCACCGTCACATCAAGCTGTGCCACCTCCCTTTACACAAGGGAGGCTTTGTTTTAATCCCGCTTGAGCGGGGGGTACGTAACAAATGCACGGCTGACAGGCCAATAAAAGACGCACTTGTGCGTAGCCTGTAGTATTAGGGCTATGCCCGAAACTGAAATACCACCCGCATATCATATGCGGGTGGATATTTATTTTGTTTATGTCTTAGTTACAGCAACAGCAAAGTATAATTGCAGCAATGATAATTACCCAAATTAACTCGTTGTCAAAAAGATTACATAAGCAGTTCATATTATTACCGTGTTCCATAAGATGCAAATTATGAAAAAGTCCTTTTTAGATTTGAGAGTAATTTAATTTTCCTCTCTGTTATAATAATATGTCGAATTATGCAAAAGAGTTACATAAGATTTAGGAAAGCATCTTAAAATACATATGAGCCCTTAGATAAGTGATATTCCTTACCTTCAATTATGACTGTTGCGTCGGTAGGGGTTGTAATCTCGTATCTGAAGGAATCACTCTCCTTATACCAAGCTGAGGACAGCTGACCGTATCTTGTTTCAATTCTGGCAGAAAGATAGTCAAGCCTTTTAGTTGGATGCGGACAAATAACAACCTTTTCAAAGCCGGGGTGCTCCTCAACCGTTTGAATACCGCAGGCAACACCGTAAACCCAATCGGCAACGCTTCCGTAAGCATAGTGGTTAAAGGAATTCATATCCTTAGACCAAAATTCGCCCTTATCATTTACACCGTCCCAATGCTCCCAAATTGTTGTAGCGCCCTGCTTAACGGAGAAAAGCCAGGACGGATAGTTTTCCTGTAATAAAATATCGTAAGCAAGCTCAGTATAGCCGTTTTGCGAAAGTGCATGTAATAGGTAAGGCGTGCCGACAAAGCCTGTTTGTAATCGCTTTCCGTTTTCAATAAGCATATTTGCTAATTGCTCTGCAACTGCTTCCTTATTATCAGTTAAGCCAAAATAAAGAGCAAGCACACATTCGGTTTGTGTTTTGTACTCGGTAAATTCTTTTTTTGCTTTATTTATAATCCTTTCGTAAAGCCTTTCATATTTTGAAACATTTCTGTTAAGCACCTTGCCTGCCTTTACAACAAGGCTTGTTGAGTATGCGTAAAATGCAGTGCCTATAATATCAAGACTGGTTGAGCCAACATAGCTACCGCTTGGCGCATCAAGTCCAAGCCAATCGCCAAAATGCCAACAGCCATACCAAAGATCCTTTTTCTTTGTGATTTTGCCAATTTCGTCTACATATGTACACATAGACTTGAACTGTCTTTTTAATATTTTTGTATTGCCATAGGTTAAGTACATTTGCCAAGGGCAAACGGTTGAGGCGTCGCTCCAAGCAGCAGTGGAGCTTCCCGGTCTTTCGTGTACCTGTGGCACGCAGAAGGGAATCAATCCTTCTCTTTGTTGCTCTAATAAAAGGTCGTTTAACCATTTATCAAAGAATTTTTCAACATCGTAGTTATATGACGCGGTCTTTACAAATACCTGCGCATCTCCCGTCCAGCCAAGACGCTCATCTCTTTGTGGGCAGTCTGTAGGCACATCGAGGAAATTTCCCTTTTGCCCCCAAGCAATATTTTTAAACAGCTTGTTAAGTAATGGACTTGAGGATTGAAGATAGCCTGTGCGCTTAATATCGGAATGAACAACAATTGCCTTAACGCTGTTCAGAGTCAGCTCGTCCGGGAAGGAATTTACCTTAATATATCTGAAGCCCCAGAATGAAAGCCTAGGCTTGTGAATTTGGTGTCCTTCCTTGCATATATATTCAAATTCGGATTTTGCGCTTCTGTAATTCTCGTTATAGAAATTACCGTCCTTGTCAAGCACCTCGCAAACAGAGAAGGAAACTCTGTCCCCCTTTTTTGCATCAAGCTCAATTTCAAAATATCCTGTAAGATTTTGGTTAAAGTCAATCAGCGTTTCACCCTTAGGAGTTTTAAAAATGCGGTGAGGTCGAAGGGTGTCCTGCTCAATGATTTTTTCGCCCTGTTGCTTTATAATTTCAACATAGGAGCAATCCTGTAATGCTACAGGACCAAAGCTCTCCTCAAAATTCGCATCGTAATGCTCGCCGTCATAAATATCCGACATTGTAATTTTGCTAAGTGAGCATTCCCAGCTTTCGTCTGATACAATTACATCTTTTTTACCGTTTTCAAGAGTAATTTCAAGCTCACAAATCATAGCAGGATGTATTTGCGGAAGCTCCATTCTGTTTCTTATATTAATTCTGCCCTTATACCAGCCTGCGCCAATGGTAACTCTCAGCTCGTTTTTATTTGCAATAAGGCTTGTTACATCGTATTGTTGCATTTGAGCTCTTTTATAAAATGTCCAGCCCGGAGCAAAAATAAAATCGCCAATTCTTTCACCGCCAAGCTCTGCAACATAACAGCCAAGGGATGTTATCTTTAATGTGGCTCCTTTAATTTTTTCTTGTACATCAAATTTTTTTCTGAACACAGGACAAATAGTCTCGTCCTCATAATTTGGATATGTAATCCACTTAGAATTTTCAAGCAGCATATTAACCTCAAAAATAAATTTATTTATTTCATTTTATCATTAATAAAAACCTATGTCAATAAAAACTCACCAATTCGTAAGCTTGAATTGGTGAGTGCTTTTTATTTTAATGTAATAGAATCAGCATTTAAAAAATCATGGGCGGCAATTGTGCTGTCTGCCGGTATAATTGCTTTAGCGCCACACTTTTTGCAGTTTACAGATACAAAATCGTCCAAAATATCAACCACATAATCGCCGTCGTTATTTTCGCAATTACAGTAGATTTTGCCCTCCTCGTGTAAATCACTTACAACAAAGCGGACAATTTCCATAATTTGTGGGTCAACAATATTTAGGTCGTTTTCCTTTGTCTTAATTTGCTGAATTGCATAATCGCCAAGCATTTTTACAATTTCGTCGTTTGAATACTTAATAGCCTCGCTAACCTTGTCCTCGTGACCTAAGAAGCAAATATCAATACCGCAAAGGGAGCAAGGAATAATAAAGGAATCGCTATTAAAGAAAACATTTTTTGAAAGCAAGTAATCGTGGGGGCGAGGACAGGAAACACAAGGCACGGTAAGCCTGAATTGTCCGTCGCTTGCTTTTTGCACAGTTAAAAAGCTACCGCCACAATCGCACTTTAGCTTAAATAGGTCACCACTTAGAGAAAATGCACCAACAATACTGGTAGGAACACCGCCACAGGCAGGACATCTATATGCCAGAGTAGTCTTTTTTGGCTCAATAATCATTAATTTCACCTCATTATTTTAAAAAATCTTTAAATTATTATATAAATATGATATACTATATATATTGTACTATATTTTAGGTTTAATGTCAAGAAAAGGAGAGGGAAATTTATGCCGGCTATATATGATAGAGAAGAAGATAATGTATATATAAGCACAAGAGAGCTTGTGGAATATGTATCCCGCGGTGGCGATATTGGCGCAAAGGATAGCCGAGGCAACAAAAACGGTGGCACAATTGTTTCCCATAAGCTATGGCAGAAAAAGCCTAATATTTTAGATGCCTATGCATTTACCACAATTGCGGACGGCACAAAAATTACAGTATATTCCTACCCCGAATGTCTGCATAAAACGGAAAGCGGATATTCTCTTGACTATATACGCACAGTAGATTACCCACTGGACCTGCTTGATAACGGTGAGCTTGAAATCACCTTAAAGGAAGCAGTATGTACAGGCTATGTAATTTGTCAAAGATTAGGGCTTACTCAAATTGAAGCCTGCGTAACCTTTTACCGTGAGGACAAGGACGAGGAAAGAAGCTTTAAGCAAATATTAGAGCTTGAGGATTTAAGAGGAAATTTTGAGCTATTAATTGCACTCTTTTCACCCTTTGCAAAAATTATTAAGGAAAAGGGAAGTAAGGTAACAGGACAGCTATCATTCCTTAAATTCCCATTTAAGGGCGGAGCGCGAGAGGGACAAAGAGATTTTATAATTGACGCGTTTCGTGCTATAAAAAGCCATAAAAGACTTGTGGTGCAAGCACCAACAGGCACAGGCAAAACAATGGCATCGCTTTATCCGGCGCTTAAGTCCGTAGGCACAGGCGATGCAGATAAGATTTTCTATTTTACAGGCAAAACCACAACAGCGCTCTCTGCCTTAAATGCAATAGATATTATGCGTGACCAAATACCGGACCTGCGCTCAATTCACATATCCTCCAAGGATAAATGCTGTGTTAGCTTTAAGCCGGGACAAAGACGCAAATGCGAGCCAAAATACTGCCATAGGACAAAATCATATTTTGAAAAAATCAATGTTGCGCTTTTAGAGCTTTTAGAAAATCACCGTACCTATACAAAG
>JAGAJV010000099.1 GCA_017625915.1 Clostridia bacterium | reverse complement strand
GGTGGTTGCTTCGGTTTACCAATTGCAGGTATGGAAGAGCCTGTGCTTGTTTCAGGCACAGACGGATGTGGCACAAAGGTTAAAATGGCAATTTTAATGGACAAGCATGATACAATTGGTATTGATGCAGTTGCTATGTGCGTAAACGATATTATTTGCTGTGGTGCTAAGCCGCTGTTTTTCCTTGACTATATTGCTTGTGGCAAGAATATCCCTGAAAAAATCGCTGACATCGTTGGTGGTGTTGCTGAGGGATGCGTACAGTCAGGCGCAGCACTTATCGGTGGTGAGACAGCAGAGCATCCAGGTATGATGCCGGTTGAGGATTACGACCTTGCAGGCTTTGCAGTTGGTATCGTTGATAAAAAGAAGATTCTTGATAACTCAAGAATGGCGGAGGGCGATGTAGTAATTGCTCTTGCATCAAGCGGTGTTCATTCAAACGGCTTCTCACTTGTTCGTAAGGTATTTGATATTGACAATAACCCGGCTTCACTATATGCACCTAACGAAGCTTTAGGTGGAGCATCAATCGCAGAAACACTTCTTACACCTACAAAGATTTATGTAAAATCCGTTCTTGCTTTACTTGAAAAGGTTGATGTTAAGGGCATTTCACATATCACAGGCGGTGGTTTCTACGAAAATATTCCAAGAAGCATTCCTAAGGGACTTGCAGCTAGGGTAAATAAGAGCGCAGTTAAGGTATTACCAATTTTCGACCTTATCCAAAAAACAGGCAACATTCCTGAAAGAGATATGTATAATACCTACAATATGGGTGTAGGTATGAGCATCGTTGTACCGGCAAGCGAGGTAGAGAAGGCTATCGAAATTCTTAAGGCTAATGGTGAGGACGCATATGTAATCGGCGAAATCATTAAGTCTGACGAGGGAGTAATCCTATGCTAAAGGCCAATATTGCAGTTCTTGTTTCTGGTGGTGGCACAAATCTACAAGCGCTAATTGATGCCCAAAAGGCTGGTATTATCAAAAGCGGTAATATTTCCTTGGTAATTTCAAACAATTCTAATGCCTACGCATTGGAAAGAGCAAAAAATGCAGGCATTGATACAGCCATAGTTCTTAAAAAGGAGCTAGGCTCACAGGAAGCATTTGAAAATAAGCTTATTGAAATTTTAGATAATGCGAAAACAGATATAATTGTTTTAGCAGGCTTTATGAGTATTTTAAGTGCAGATTTTACAAATCACTATAAGAACAGAATTATAAATGTTCACCCATCATTAATCCCATCCTTCTGTGGCAAAGGTTTTTACGGACTCAAGGTTCACGAGGCTGCCCTTGCTTATGGAGTAAAGGTAAGTGGAGCAACTGTTCATTTTGTAAATGAGATTCCGGACGGTGGCAAAATCATTATGCAAAAAGCAGTTGAAATTAGGGATGGCGACACACCGGAAATTCTTCAAAAGAGAATTATGGAGGAGGCAGAGTGGAAAATCCTACCTCTATCCTGTGAAAAAGTATGCTTTGAGATTATTAAGGAGAAATAAAAATGAATATCTATAAAATTAATGAAATTTCCGAGCTTCTTGCAAACAATACATATCCTGGCAGAGGAATTGTTATCGGCAAAACAGAGGATGGCACAAAAGCAGCTGTTGCTTACTTTATTATGGGCAGAAGCGAAAACAGCCGTAACAGAGTTTTTAAAGAGGTTGACGATAGCGTTGTAACCGAGCCATTTGATTTTTCAAAGGTTGAGGACCCATCTTTAATTATCTATTCTGCTATCCGTAAATACGAAAACAAGCTTATCGTAACAAACGGTGACCAAACAGATACAATTTATAATTTTGTAAGCGATTGCGGATGCTTCAAAAAGGCTCTTAAAACAAGAGAGTTCGAGCCGGATGCTCCAAACTTTACTCCAAGAATTAGTGGTATGCTTACATTTAAGGATAACGATTTTAAGTACCAAATGAGCATTTTAAAGAGCGCTGACGAAAAGGGAAGCGCTTGCAATAGATATTTCTATGAGTACGCACCACTTAATGGTCTTGGACACTTTATCCATACATATGTTTGTGACGGTAATCCAATTCCAACCTTCCAGGGCGAGCCTGAAAGAGTTAGAATTCCAAATTGTATTGATGAATTTACAAAAACAATTTGGGAAAATCTAAACGAGCAAAACAAAATTTCTCTTTATGTTCGCTACACTGACCTAGCAACAGGCAACGTAGAAAACAGAATGATTAATAAGAATGTAAAATAAGGAGCAGAAAATGAAAGAATTCGAACTAAAATATGGCTGTAACCCTAACCAAAAGCCTTCAAAAATTTATATGGAAAACGGAAGCGAGCTTCCAATCGAAATTTTATGTGGCAGACCGGGCTATATTAACTTCCTTGATGCATTCAACTCATGGCAATTAGTAAAGGAATTAAAGGAAGCAACAGGTATGCCTTGTGCAACATCCTTTAAGCATGTAAGCCCAACCTCAGCCGCTGTCGGCAAAAAGCTTCCCGAAAAGCTAAAGAAGGCTTGCTTCGTTGACGATATTGAGGGACTTGACGAAAGTCCACTAGCTTGCGCATATGCAAGAGCAAGAGGAACAGATAGAATGTCCTCATTTGGTGACTGGATTGCACTTTCTGATGTATGTGATGCTACAACAGCAACACTTATCAAGCGCGAAATTTCTGATGGCGTTATTGCTCCTGGCTATACAGACGAGGCTCTTGAAATCCTTAAATCAAAGAGAAAGGGCAACTACAATATTGTAAAGATTGACCCTAACTATGTACCGGAGGTGCAGGAAAAAAAGCAAGTATTCGGTATTACATTTGAACAAGGCAGAAACAACTTCAAAATTGACAGAGAATTGCTTTCTGATGTTGTAACAAAGAACAAGGAATTTACAGAGGATGCAATTATCGACTTAATAATTTCCTTAATTACATTAAAATACACACAATCAAACTCTGTTTGCTACGCATATGATGGGCAGGCTATCGGTGTAGGCGCAGGTCAGCAATCAAGAATCCACTGTACTCGTCTAGCTGGTACAAAGGCAGATACATGGCACCTTCGCCAACATGAAAAGGTACTAAATCTTCCATTCCTACCAACAATCGCAAGACCGGATAGAGATAATGTAATCGACGGCTATATCAATAAGAATGAAGAGGATGTTTGCGCAGACGGCGTATGGCAAAAGTATTTCACACGTCAGCCGGAGCCATTTACTCAAGAGGAAATGAGAGCATACCTTGATACCATTACAGGAGTTAGCGTAGGCTCAGACGCATTCTTCCCATTTAGCGATAATATTGAAAGAGCTAAGCGCAGTGGCGTATCCTATATTGCCGAGCCGGGCGGCTCAATCAGAGACGACTTAGTAATCGAATGCTGCGACAAGTACGGCATCGTTATGGCATTTACAAAAATGAGACTTTTCCACCATTAATACGAGGTAACAAATGAAAATATTAGTTGTCGGCGGTGGCGGAAGAGAGCACGCCATAATAAGAAAGCTAAAGGAAAGCAAGGAAATTAAGGAAATCCACGCGCTCCCAGGCAACGGTGGTATGTATAAGGATGCAAAAACTGTTAATATTGGAGCTAAGGATATAGATGCAATTGTAAAATATGCAGTTGATAACAAAATTGATTATGCAGTAGTTGCACCGGATGACCCACTTGTTTTAGGTTGCGTTGACGCACTTGAAAAGGTCGGTATTCCAGCATTTGGTCCTAGAGCCAATGCTGCTATAATTGAAGGCAGTAAGGTTTTCTCTAAAAATCTTATGAAAAAATACGGTATTCCAACAGCTACATATGAGGTTTTCTCAGATGCAAATTTAGCTATGGAATATGTAAAAAATTCAGCTTTACCAATAGTAATTAAGGCTGATGGACTTGCGCTTGGTAAGGGTGTTATTATTGCCTTTACAAGAGAAGAGGCAATAGACGCTATTGACTCTGTAATGAACGATAAAAAGTTCGGCGCAAGCGGTGATAATATAGTAATAGAAGAGTTTTTAACAGGCCCGGAGGTATCTGTGCTTGCATTTACAGACGGAAAGACAGTAAAGCCAATGATTTCCTCAATGGACCATAAAAGAGCACTCGATGGCGATAAGGGACTTAATACAGGCGGTATGGGAACAATTGCACCTAACCCTTATTACACAAAGGAAATTGCTGACGAATGTATGAAAACAATTTTCTTACCTACAATCGAGGCTATGAATAAGGAGGGCAGAACCTTTAAGGGATGCCTATACTTCGGTCTAATGCTTACACCAAACGGTCCAAAGGTTATTGAGTATAACTGTCGCTTCGGTGACCCCGAAACACAGGTAGTATTACCATTACTTGAAAGCGATCTATTTACAATAATGAAAGCAACTACAAACGGCACACTTGCTGATTGCGAGGTTAAATTCTCAGATAAGAGTGCTTGCTGTGTAATTATGGCATCAAAGGGCTATCCCGAAAAGTACCAAAGTGGCTTTGAAATGGAAATTCCGGAAGAAATCGAGCAGCTTGTATATGTTGCAGGAGCTAAGTATGAAAACAAAAAGCTTCTTTCAGCAGGCGGTAGAGTCCTCGGCGTTGTTGATATTCAACCTACACTAAAGGAAGCAATTGACGGCGCATATGCAAAGGTAAGCAAAATTAAATTTGATAACGCATTTTATCGTCACGATATTGGAGCAAGAGCTCTTATGGCAACGGAGGAGAAATAATGGTATATCGCATTTATGTAGAAAAAAAGGCAGGACTTCAAAACGAAGCTAACGTGTTAGCCTCGGAAATCAAAACCTTTTTAGGAATTGATAGCGTTGAGGGTGTAAGAATTTTAAATCGCTACGATGCTGAAAATATTACTGAGGAGCTTTTTAACTATGCTGTAAAAACAGTATTTTCAGAGCCTCAATTAGATGATGCTACAAAGGAGCTTGATAGCAAGGGTGGCATCGTATTTGCAACAGAATATCTCCCAGGACAGTTTGACCAAAGAGCAGATTCTGCCGCACAGTGTATTCAGCTTATTTCACAGGGTGAAAAGCCAACTGTAAATAGCGCAAGAGTTTATGTTATTTATGGTAATGTAACAGAGGACGAGCTTGCAAGAATTAAAAAGCATGTTATCAACCCTGTTGAATCAAGAGAAGCAACTCTTGATAAAAAGGAAACCTTAAAGCAAGAATATAATATTCCAACAGAGGTAAAAACACTTGTTGGCTTTAATAAGCTTGATAAAGCAGGTCTTGCTGGCTTTATTAAAGAAAACGGTCTTGCAATGGACGAGGACGATATTAAATTCTGTCAAGACTACTTTAAGTCCGAGGGCAAGGACCCAACTATTACTGAAATTAAGATGATTGACACTTATTGGTCTGACCACTGCCGTCATACAACCTTCTTAACAACAGTTGATAGCGTTAAATTCCACGACGAAATTCTTGAAAAAACATATCAAGATTATCTAAATACAAGAAAAGAACTAGGCAGAACAAAGCCAATAAACCTAATGGATATCGCAACCCTCGCAGTCAGATATCTTAAAAAGGTTGGCAAGCTTGATAAGCTGGACGAATCCGAGGAAATCAATGCTTGTACAGTTAAAATTGATGTTGAGGTTGACGGCGTAAAAGAGCCATGGCTATTGCTCTTTAAGAACGAAACCCATAACCACCCAACAGAAATTGAACCATTCGGTGGCGCAGCTACCTGTATCGGTGGCGCTATCCGTGACCCACTTTCTGGTCGTTCCTATGTATATGGCGCTATGCGTCTAACAGGCGCAGCTAACCCACTTAAGCCAATCAATGAAACAATCGAGGGCAAGCTTCCTCAAAGAAAGATTGTTACAACTGCTGCAGCAGGCTATTCCTCATATGGTAACCAAATCGGTCTTGCAACAGGCATCGTTGACGAAATTTATCACGATGGCTATGCTGCAAAGCATATGGAGGTTGGCGCAGTTATTGCTGCCGCTCCCGCTAAGAATGTAAGAAGAGAAGTGCCAGAGGATGGCGACATCGTTGTTTTACTTGGTGGTAGAACAGGCCGTGATGGCTGTGGTGGCGCTACAGGCTCATCAAAATCTCATACAGTAGAATCTCTTGAAAGCTGCGGCGCAGAGGTCCAAAAGGGTAATGCTCCGGAGGAAAGAAAGCTACAAAGATTATTTAGAAATTATGAAGCCTGCCGTATGATTAAGCGTTGTAACGACTTCGGTGCAGGCGGTGTATCCCTCC
>JAGAJV010000098.1 GCA_017625915.1 Clostridia bacterium | reverse complement strand
CGGCACTATGCCAAGTATGAAGATTTTAACAGACGCAGCTCCCCTGCTCCCTCAAAACACCTTTGAAAAGCTAGGCTATACATTTATTGGCTGGTCAACTGATAAAAATGGTAGCGTGGAATATGAGGATTGCGCAAATTATATTATGGGGCCTAAAAAAACATATAAGCTATATGCAATTTGGCAAGCAAACGAAAACACCATAGTATTTAATGGAAACGGTGCAACAAGTGGCAGTATTGATAATGTAACCGCAAAAACCGACGAAACAATCGTTCTACCAAACAATTCATATGAAAAGCAAGGATATAAATTCTTATGCTGGACAGATGGCTTTAATACATATGAGGTAGGCGAAGAATACACGGTTGGAGTAAATGGCACAATTAATCTTTATGCGGCTTGGCAGGCTAATACAAACAAGCTTATCTTTGACGGAAACGGTGCTAGCGGCTCGATGTCTGAAATGGAAATGAAAACAGACGAAACCGTAGCTTTGCCTGAAAATACATTTGTAAAGCAAAATTATCGCTTTATAGGCTGGTCAACTACCCCAAACGGCGAGGTCGAATATAGAAACAAAGCGTTTTATAAAATGGGTACAGAAAGTACATATACACTTTACGCAATGTGGGCAGAGCTTGATAGTGATGGACTTTTAGCAGATGTTATGAATCAATATGAAGGTAAAACTGTAAACATTTTAGCGCCAATTTGGTCTAACGGTGTTACAGGCGCTCCTTGGTCACAGGTTGAGCTTTGCGTAACCGATTGGGATAAAAATGCCAACGGCTTTGGCACAAAAATTAACAACGGTGTAATGGAAAGACAAGAGTATATTGAGAATACTTACGGTGTAAGCATAAACTGGATTAACTGTCAAGGAGCAAGTATGCGTAATAGGCTTACTGAGGCAGCTATGAGCAAGGGAACATTCGCAGAGGAAACAATTCATATCGCTTTACCTTATGTATACGAAGCTATGAGTCTTGTATATGAGGATGCACTTTACAGTATTGGCAGTGATTATGTAAGATTTAACGAAGAATATTATAATCAAGACTCTATACAAAGCTATACACTATCTGGCAATACATTTTTTGTAGGAGGAGATATCAGCTTCCTGGATAATGATTCAGCATATGTTATTTTCTTTAATAACGATATGGCAGAAAATCTTGGCGATACAGTTCCTAATGTCTATGATGCAGCACTTAATGGTACATGGACAATTGATACATTATATAGCTTAGCAGGAATGGTAAGTGAAAACCTAGATGGAAAAAATGAGTATACAGACAAGGATAAGTATGGCTTTGGAACAACTCAAATAGCTTCATATTATCAATATTTTGGTGTTTATCAGGTAGGCAAGGGCAGAGATTCTGGAAATAACGAGGCTTATGTGTTAACAATCGAAAATGAAAATGTTAATACAATTATCGAAAAAATGCTTTTTGCCAAGAAAAACACTTCATTTATAAGAACAAATTGGACAAGTGGCTTTGGCGCTATGCAAACAGCATTTGAAGAAAATAGACTATTATTCTATAACGAGGGAATGCAAAAGCTATATAGCTTAGATATGGATACCAATGTTGGCGTTCTTCCATTCCCTAAGCTAACAGTAGGTCAGGATAGATATTATACTCCAGTTAATCAAATGGCAACAGTTGCCTGTGTGCCAAGAGCGACAGACGACAGAACTCTTTCTGAGTGTATGATAGAAATTCTATCAAAAACTGCATCTGACTATATTATGACATCCTATTATGATAAAATCGAGGATGCATTATCAAGCTCGGATAATTATGAAAAGAGCCTAAAAATAATTAAAGAGGAGATAAATCCAAACCTAATGTACGATTTAGGCTATATGTACGGTAAATATGCAGGTGATGGCAATGGACTTATAACAAGCTCTGTTCAAGCAACCTCAATTGATGGTAATACTAATAACTTTAATTTTGCTCTTATCGCTGGCAGAACACAGGCAGAAACAGAGCTTTCTAAATGGTCACTTGCATATAGAATGTATCAAGACTAAAATAAAGGCTGACACAAATTGAATGTGTCAGCCTTTTAATCCTTCTATAAATCCATTAACAGTTTTATTTTTCAAAAGTAAGAATGATACTATTGTACCAAGCGTAACAGCAGTCACGCCTTGAATTAAATTAAATGGCACCGAAATAAGAGCATTAGCAAAGCCATAAAGTATTCCTTCATATAAGAAATATCCAATCACCATTACAAGCTCGCCGCAAATTGCACCAATTAATCTAGATATGTAATCAAAGCGAATTATCCTTTTAAATACCTTGTATACATAATAGCAAGCAATTGCAAGCAGTGATTTAATTACCAATGTAGCAGGAGCATAAATGGCATAAGCGCTGATTAAATCAGCAAGCATAGCGCCAACACCGCCTGCGATAGCTCCATAAGGACCTAACACAAATGTAGCGATGATTATAAAAGCATCACCTAAATTAATATTACCGACAGGGCCTGCGGGTACAGAAACAAAGACAGTGATTACAAAAATTAAGGCTGTAAACATCGCACAAATACATAGCCTTTTTACTGGCTTATTCATTTAAACACCCCCAAATGCTCTAATAGAATTTTAGAGCCAATTAAAATTAAAATTATGCCCCCAACAAGCTCTGCTTTAGACTTGTACTTTGCGCCAAAAATATTACCAACCTTAACGCCAACCATACAAAGTAGAAATGTAATAATGCCAATAGAGGATATAGCAACCCAAATATTTACATTAGGCAAAATGCCGTATGATATTCCAACAGCTAAAGCATCAATGCTTGTAGCAATAGCCATTAAAAGCATAGTCTTAAAGCCTAAGGAAGCATCAGCCTCCTTTTCTTCCTTTTCACAGCCTTCCTTGATCATAAGTATACCAATTAAAGCAAGAAGAGTAAAAGCAATCCAGTGGTCAATAGCAACAATATATTTTTCAAAGGCATTACCTAAAAAATATCCCAAAAGAGGCATCAGAGCCTGAAATCCACCAAACCAGAGACCGACAATAGCCATTTCCTTTAAGAAAGCTCTTTTCATTGCAAGTCCCTTACAAATAGAAACAGCAAAGGCATCCATAGAAAGAGCAATAGCTGTAATTATAAGTGCTGGAACATCCATTTTATCCCTCCTTGTTAGTAATAAATTAAATAATATCACAATTAAATTTATATGTCAACGGCTATGTTAATATTTACAAAAAATTTAAATTTTCCTATAAAAAAGACTTGACATTTATATACTTATATGATAAAATAGTCACGCCGCATAATGTTGTGGTCGCAAACGGACGTATATCCTACCCGACTTAGCGAGTTTTGTTGAAAGAGAGGTGCTTTTCATGTTTGCTATTATCCAAACAGGCGGAAAGCAGTACAAAGTAAACGAGGGAGACGTAATCTTCGTTGAAAAACTTAACGTAGAGGAAGGCGCTGAAGTTACATTTGATCAAGTTCTTGCAGTATCAAATGAGAGTGGCTTCGTAGCTGGTGCTCCATATGTTTCCGGTGCTTCCGTAACAGCAAAGGTTGTTCGTAACGGCAAAGCAAAGAAAATTTACGTTATGAAGTACAAGCCAAAGAAGAACGAGAAGAAGAAGATCGGTCATAGACAACCATATACTAAGGTTCAGATCGAAAAGATTGTTGGTTAATTCGGAGAAAATTATGACTAAGGTCGTATTTTACAAATCAAACGACATTTATTGGGGATTTGAGGAGCAAGGACATTCAGGCTTTGCAAGCAGTGGTGAGGATATTTTATGCTCAGCTATTTCTGCTATGACAATGCTTGTTATCAATGCAATTGAAATTTCCTATGATTCAGAGGTTGATTATATAATCGACGAAGAAACAACAAACATTTCCGTTAAAGCTCGTAGCGCGTTACCAAGCTATGAGAGTGATGAGAAGAAATGCTATGCGATTTCTGGTCTTATCAAGGCTTATTTCTATCAGTTAAACGACTTGGTAGAGGAATACTATGACTATCTAGAGGTAGATGTAGTAGAAAAAAATTATGATGGTAACAAATAATTGTAAATTTTATACGGAGGAACATAAAATGTTAAGAATTAGCTTACAGTTCTTCGCACACAAAAAGGGTGTTGGTTCTACAAAGAACGGCCGTGACAGTGAGTCTAAGCGTCTTGGTGTTAAGAAGGCAGACGGTTCAAACGTAATCGCCGGTAACATCATCGTAAGACAGAGAGGAACAAAGATTCATCCAGGTACCAACGTTGGTCTTGGTAAGGACGATACACTTTTCGCTCTTAGCGACGGTGTAGTTAAGTTCGACTATCTTGCAAAGGGCAAGAAGAGAGTTAACGTTATTGCGAAATAATTAAACTAACATAAAGCACACGAGAAATCGTGTGCTTTTTGTTTTATTCACAAAATCAACAATAAACCAACAAAAAACATTCAGCCAATGTTCATTGACTTAAAAATTCCTTAAATGTATAATGAAATTGAGGAAAGAAATATTTTCCTGCAAGAAAGGAGAAATGTTATGAAAAAATTCTTAATTTTATTATTAATTTGCCTAATCTCCCTATCCTTAGTTGCCTGCGATACACCACCAATTGAAACAAATACAGACACGGACACTAACACAACTGACGTACCAACCGAAAACGATTATATAAAAACAAGCCTTTCCTTCAAGAAAGAAGAAGAGGAAACTTATTATACCAAGATAAAATATTGCTTTGGTGAATATTTAGGACACGATTTACCCTATAATGCTTGCAAAAATCCATATTATAAGGTAGTCAAATCTTATGAGATCTTTTGTAATCTTTTTTCTGATGCCGAAAGCTTAGATGAAGAAGTTTTTGAAGAAAATTATATTTTGCTTATCTATAAGGCATGTGAGGATGAAGCTTATGAAATAGGCTTTAATAATTTTGAAATGGGAGAGCTGGATTGTGCAAGTATCGATTATACACGCTACTATTCTAGTACATTTCCTATATCTGATTGTGCATCATGGCACATAAATGTATTATTACTTCCAAACACAACATATTGCTACGAAAACAATTTTAGACAGCTTAATATAAATAAAAGTATAATAAATACTTATTCTTATTCCAAAGAGCTTTTTGATAAATTTACACTATACGATAATGAAGCTTTAATTTTCACTTCTCAAGAACAGTATAATGCTTTTAGAGAAAAATACAATCCGGAGTATTATGGCCCTTTGATTAAAAAGGATTCAATTTATATCGCTTTTAAAAGCCCAAAAAATGTCATTGCCTTTGAAAGCATAGCTCCCTATAACAATAAGCTTACAATCGAGGCACACACTACCGAAAAGGCAGTAGAGGGTATTACTGTAATTGAAATTCCAAGGGAAGAATTTACAGACGAAATTCCGTCAAATGTATCACTTGAAATACAATATAAAATCCATAGCAAAAATAATAATGATTTATCAGTCACAGAGGAAGAATGGCTAAATGCATTTGATTTTGTTTTAAACGAAAGCACTAATATAACCGAGGAAATTCACCTATCATATACTAAATCAAACAATGAAAAATATTACGGTATCTGTAAATGCTTAAATACCGAAACCAAAAGAGCGGAAATTTCAGAAGGCTTTCAATATTATTATGATTATGAAAATAATTGCTACTATGAAGCAAAAAACGGAATTTGGATAAAGCATAACGGTGATTTGATAAATGACAGTGCGTTCTCTTTCTTCGATTATTCACCGATAAAATATGCTTATGGTAGTGCACAATACAATGAAGGCTCACAGCTATATGCAATAAACGAATACGGAAAGTATACAGATATAAAAGTAAAAATCAGCGATGGAAAATTAGTATATATAAGCTTTTCCGAGCCTTCTGCTTGGCGAGAAAACTCAAAGGACACCTTTAAAATTTATTATTCAAATTTCGGTATAACTGAAATTATATTGCCAAAAGAAGGAAGCAACGCCCCAGCAGGCTTAGTGGCAATAAACAGAGCAGAAAAGGTAACAATAAATCTCGATTCCCACCATTCATATATGGATAAGGTTGAGGAAGAAAACGAGGACAAAACCAAGCACTACGCAGGATATATTTGTATAAACCAAAACGGAAATGAATACATTGCTTACGCCCCCAATGTCTATTCTTATTATACTGCGATTACCTATAATGAAAAATCCGATTTAAGTGAGCTTTACAGTAAAATAAGACAAATTGAATATAAATATTTTAATGACAGCCCCGAATATACGAAAATTGATATTATAGAAATTGGCAATATTATTACAATATACTTTCCTGATTTTAACTCATATTTTGAATGTCAGGAATATATGCTCGATAACTTAAGCCAAATTGAAGCAGTAAAATCAATAGATGTTGGCTATATAGAGGCACAAGATACAAACACAAAGAATTTCGATACCTATGAAACCATTTGGCTAAGCACAGACCGGTTTGAATATGATTATTTGTGTAGCTCTTATGAAAACTTAAATTATGTAACTATACCGGATTCAATTACCAAGGAAACCTTTAATGAATATTATGTATTTGTTGTAAATTCATATGATTACAGAAATAAGGTAAGTGATGCTAAGCTAGTTGGCAATACAGTATATTTAACTAATAACAGATATTATACACCAAATACTTTAGAGGATGCAATTGATAGGTCATGTTCATTTGTCGTTCTTGTCCCAAAAGCAGAGCTTGGTGACCTACCTGAAATTGTAACTGTAAAAACTCTGTTAGCTCATATAATTGAAGAGTAAACCAAATATCCAAAGCACACGAGAAAACGTGTGCTTTTTGATTTTTATCAAATATTTATATAAAATATCTTCACAACATAATAAAAATATGGTATAATACTATAATAAAATTTTTGGAGGTAGTTATGTTAGAGCTTCAAAACATTTCATTTATAGTTCCAACCGAGGACGGTGGACAAAAAGCAATATTAAATGATGTTAGCGTAAAAATAGATGACCGCTTTGTTGCTATCACAGGACCAAACGGTGGTGGAAAATCTACACTTGCTAAAATTATAGCAGGTATTTATACTCCAACAAGTGGCAAAATCCTTTTTGACGGAGTTGATATAACAAATAAAAATATAACCGAAAGAGCGAATATGGGCATTAGCTTTGCGTTTCAACAGCCTGTGCGCTTTAAGGGTCTTACAGTAAGAGATTTAATAACTCTTGCAGCAGGCAAGCAAATCAGCGTATCTGAGGCTTGCACCTATCTTAGCGAGGTAGGTCTTTGTGCAAGAGACTACATCGATAGAGAAGTAAACGCGTCACTTTCTGGTGGAGAGCTTAAGAGAATAGAAATTGCTATGATTATGGCAAGAGGCACTAAGCTGTCCGTTTTTGACGAGCCGGAGGCAGGAATTGACCTTTGGAGCTTCAATAACCTCATAAGAGTCTTTGAAAAAATGCACGAGCAAACAAATGGCTCTATTCTCATAATATCCCATCAAGAGAGAATCTTAAATATCGCAGATAAAATATTAGTTGTTGCAAATGGCGAGGTTACCAAATACGGTAATAAGGAAGATATCCTACCGTCACTTTTAAGAGGTGAAACCTCAAGCGTATGTAGCAAGGCAGCTAACTAGGAGAGAATTATGGACAATATTCAAAAAAATCTTTTAATGCAGATAGCCGACCTACACAGTGTACCGGAGGGAGCTTACAATATAAGAGCCAATGGTGAGCTGGGTGGCAGAAACACAACTGCAAATATAGATATAGTTACAAAGCAAGACAAGCCGGGAATTGATATTATAATTAAGCCTAATACTAAAAACGAAAGCGTTCATATCCCTGTAATTATTAGTAAAACAGGCGTTGAGGACTTAGTTTATAACGATTTCTACATTGGCGAAAACGCAGATGTGACAATCGTTGCAGGTTGTGGTATTCACAATACAGGCGATAGTAAATCCGAGCACGACGGAATTCACACCTTTCATGTAGGCAAAAATGCTAAGGTAGTCTATGTAGAAAAGCATTATGGTGACGGTGACGGAAACGGTGAAAATGTAATGAATCCAACTACCGTTATTGAAATTGACGAGGGTGGCTATCTTGAAATGGAAACAACTCAAATAAAGGGCATTGATTCCACCGTAAGAGTAACAAACGCAATACTAGCAAATGATGCAAAGCTTGTAATTCGCGAAAAAATTATGACTCACGGCACACAACTTGCTAAAACAGACTTCACAGTAGACCTAAACGGAGAAAATTCAAGTGCAAATGTAATTTCCCGTTCAGTTGCTAAGGATAAATCACATCAAATTTTCCTATCCAATATCAAGGGTAACAATAAATGCGCAGGACATACAGAGTGCGATTCCATTATTATGGATGACGCAACTGTTTCTGCAATACCTGAAATTACTGCAAATCATATAGACGCAAGCCTTATTCACGAGGCTGCAATTGGCAAAATCGCAGGCGAGCAGTTAATTAAGCTAATGACCTTGGGTCTTACCGAGCAACAGGCAGAGGAGCAAATTGTAAACGGATTTTTAAAATAATCTGACAAGGAGTAGGCTATGAACATACAGTATCTTAAATATGCCGTTGAGGTATCAAAGCGAAAGTCAATAAGCAAGGCTGCAAGAAATCTGTATATGGGACAGCCAAATCTTAGCCGAGCTATAAAAGAGCTGGAGGACGAGCTGGGTATAACTATTTTCGAGCGCACCTCAAAGGGTATTAATCCAACTCCTGACGGAGAAGAGTTTTTGCAGTATGCAAAACGAATACTGTCCCAAATTAATGAGGTTGAGGAAATATATAAGGTAGGCAAAAAGCAAAAATCACAATTTTCTGTTTGCGTGCCAAGAGCAGGCTATATAGCATACGCCTTTGCCGAGCTATCTAAAAATATAGATACCTCATATCCTGCCGAAATATTTTATAAAGAAACAAATTCAATGCGTACTATTAATAATGTTCTGAAGGGTGACTATAACCTTGGCATTATAAGATACCAAACAACCTTTGAAAAGTATTTTCAATCAATGTTTTTAGAGAAAAATCTCGTGGCTGAAACGATTACGGAATTTTCATATGTGCTTGCTATGTCCGATAAGCATCCCCTTGCAAGCAAGGAAGCAATAAAGCCTGAGGATTTGTCCGAATATATAGAAATAGCCCACGCAGACCCATATGTACCGTCATTACCTGTTATTGATGTAAAAAAAGCAGAAATGTCTGAGCATGTGGATAAGAGAATTTATGTATTTGAAAGAGCAAGTCAGTATATGCTTCTTGATAAGGTTCCAAATACATTTATGTGGATATCTCCAATTCCTGACGAAATGCTTAACGATCACGGACTAATTGAGAAAAAATGCGACTTTTCTCAAAAAAAATACAAGGATGTCTTAATTTACCGTGAGGGATATAAGCTTACCACCCTTGATAAAATGTTTATAGAAAATGTTCATAAGGCTAAAGAAGGAATACACTAAGCGCTCTTGCAAGGCAAGAGTGCTTTTTTAGTGTAAAAATTTTAAATTTTGCATAAAATAATCAATAATATTAGTTTTTGGCTATGTATTTTAAAGCATAGCTTCATATCTTATTAGCATTTCAAAAATTTATTATTATATGATAGAATATTTTCAAAATTATAAAAATAGGAGAATGATATGAAGGAATACGCAATTGTAAACAATGTTGATAGCTTTAACTATGCGCTTGCAAGAGTTAAAAAAGCACAAGAAAAATTTGCAACCTATTCGCAGGAGCAGGTGGATAAAATTTTCAAGGCTTCAGCAATGGCAGCAAGCAAGGCAAGAATACCGCTTGCAAAGCAGGCAGTAGCTGAAACAGGAATGGGCATTGTTGAGGATAAGGTAATAAAGAATCATTTTGCATCAGAATATATTTATAATAAATACAGAGATACAAAAACCTGTGGAGTAATCGAAAGGGACGAAGCAAACGGAATGGAAAAAATTGCTTGCCCCATTGGTGTTATAGCGGCAGTTATTCCAACAACCAATCCAACCTCTACAGCAATTTTTAAATGCTTACTTGCTTTGAAAACAAGAAATGGTATTATAATAAGCCCACACCCAAGAGCAAGGAATAGCACAATTGCAGCAGCTAAGCTGATTTTAGAGGCAGCAGTTGAGGCGGGAGCTCCAGAGGATATTATTGCTTGGATAGATGTACCAAGCTTAGAGCTTACAAACCTGCTTATGTCTACAGCTGATATTATTCTTGCTACAGGTGGACCCGGTATGGTTAAATCAGCATATTCAAGCGGAAAACCGGCACTTGGCGTAGGAGCAGGTAATGTGCCGGCAATCATTGACGACAGTGCAAATATTGTAATGGCTGTAAACTCAATTATTCACTCTAAAACCTTTGATAATGGTGTAATTTGTGCATCTGAGCAATCAGTTATCGTGCCTGAAAGCATCTATACACAGGTGAAGGACGAATTTATAAAGAGAGGCTGTTATTTCTTAACCGAGGATGAAACAGAAAAGGTAAGAAAAACAATAATTATAAACGGCGCACTTAATGCTAAAATTGTAGGTCAAAGCGCTTATAATATCGCACAGCTTGCAGGAGTTAATGTAAGTCCCAAAACAAAAATTTTAATCGGAGAGGTTGAAAAATCAGATTTAAGCGAGGAGTTTGCACACGAAAAACTATCTCCGGTTCTCGCTATGTATAAGGTAAAAGACTTCGACGAAGCTTTAAATATCGCATACAACCTAATTGAGGATGGCGGTCTTGGACATACATCATCAATTTATTTAAACGAGCTAACTGCAAAGGATAAGCTTGACAAGTTTAAATTTATGATGAAAACCTGTCGTATTATAGTAAATACACCGTCCTCACACGGTGGAATAGGCGACCTCTACAATTTCCGTCTAGAGCCATCTCTGACACTTGGTTGTGGCACATGGGGAGGCAACTCTATTTCAGAAAATGTAGGCGTTAAGCATCTACTTAACATTAAAACAGTAGCAATTAGGAGAGAAAATATGCTTTGGTTTAGAGCTCCCGAAAAAATATATATTAAAAAAGCTTGCCTGACAGTTGCACTTGATGAATTAAAAACAGTAATGGGCAAAAAGAAGGCGTTTATTGTAACAGATAAATTCTTATTTGAAAATGGCTATACAAAGCCAATCACAGATAAGCTAACAGAAATGGGGATTGCATATGCTTGCTTCAGCGATGTTGAGCCGGACCCAACTCTTGCTTGCGCTAAGGCGGGAGCTATTCAAATATCCTCCTTTAAGCCTGATGTGATTATCGCGCTCGGTGGTGGCTCTGCTATGGACGCAGCTAAAATTATGTGGGTGCTTTATGAACATCCGGAGGCTGACTTTATGGATATGGCAATGCGCTTTAGCGATATTAGAAAGCGTATTTATACATTCCCTAAAATGGGCGAAAAAGCTTATTTTGTTGCTATCCCAACATCAGCAGGTACAGGTAGCGAGGTAACACCTTTTGCAGTTATCACAGACGAAAAAACAGGTATAAAATACCCACTTGCAGATTACGAGCTTCTTCCAAATATGGCAATTATTGATACTGATTTCCATATGAGCGCGCCAAAGAGCCTAACTGCCGCATCAGGTATTGACGCAGTCACACACGCACTTGAGGCATATGCTTCAATTATGGCAACAGACTATACCGACGGACTTGCACTTCGTGCGTTAAAAATGATATTTGAGTATCTACCAAAAGCATACGATAATGGCGCAAGCGATGTAATAGCCCGTGAAAAAATGGCAAATGCCGCAACAATGGCTGGTATGGCTTTTGCAAACGCATTTTTAGGTGTATGTCACTCAATGGCACATAAATTAGGTGCATACCATCATTTGCCACACGGTGTTGCAAATGCACTTATGATTAACGAGGTTTTACGCTTTAACGCAAGTGAAGCACCAACAAAAATGGGCTCGTTCTCACAATATGACCATCCACACACGCTGGCTAGATATGCCGAGGTTGCTGATTATCTGGGAATTAAGGGAGAGAATGATACTGAAAAGCTAAATAATTTAATAAAAGCATTAGACGAGCTAAAGGAAAGAGTAGGCATCAAAAAGACAATTAAGGACTATGGTGTTGATGAGCAGTATTTCCTTGACAACCTAGACGAAATGGTTGAGCAAGCCTTCGACGACCAATGCACTGGAGCAAACCCAAGATACCCTCTTATGACAGAAATTAAGAAAATGTATTTAAATGCATATTATGGCACAAATGAAGAGGTATAAAATTTAACATTTTTATACATTTTTCATAATAATAGTTGAATATTTTATAATAATATGATAAAATAAATAAAAATATGCGGGAGGATAAAATGAATACTAACAGTGTAATTGCTAAAAGAAACAACAAAACTGTTTACCGTGACGGTAACCGTAAAATTAAAGTATATAATGAGGATGTTTCCAAGGTTGAGGTTTTAGTTTCAGCATTAAACCAAGCCAAAATTGAGGAAACAGGAATAAAAATGCCAAAGCTTCTTGAGGTAACAACAGAGGATGGCAAATGGATAATTGTTACTGAATATATTGAGGGCACGCCTCTTGATGTATTAATGGAAGAGCATCCTGAAAAGGAGGACGAATATCTTGATATGTTCGTTGACCTTCAAATGTCAGTTCACAAAATGAGAGCAAGTGGTCTTTTAAAAATTAAAGAAAAAATGATGGCAAAAATTGCTCAAACAGATTTTGACGATACAATCAAGTACGAGCTTCAAACAAGACTTGAGGGTATGCCAAACCATGTAAAGGTTTGCCACGGTGACTTTAATCCATCAAACATTATCGTTAAGGATAATGGTGAAATGTACATTATTGACTGGTCTCACGCAACTCAGGGTAATGCTTCAGCAGATGTAGCAAGAACATATTTGTTATTTAATCTTGAGGGTAAATTAGAGCTGGCAGACAAATACTTACAGCTTTTCTGTGAAAAGAGTGGAACTACAAGAAGATATGTACAAAGATGGCTACCAATTGTAGCTGCATCACAAACTGTTAAGAAAAACGCAGACGAAAAAGAGTTTCTTAACAAGTGGGTAAATGTAGTAGAATACGAATAATTAAAAAATATCCCCTTGAAACACTACCAAGGGGATATAGATTTTAGGTGATAATAATGAAAATTATAGATATTATAAAAGGGGACAAGCCCTCATTATCCTTTGAGGTTTTTCCACCTAAAACATCAGCAAATTTTGAAAGCGTAAAGGAAGCAAGTGAGAAAATTGCACTTCTAAAGCCGTCCTTTATGAGCGTAACTTACGGTGCAGGCGGAGGCACTAGCGAATATACAGTGTCAATTGCACAAAATATTCAAAATAATTATGACGTAACTGCCCTTGCACACTTAACCTGTGTAAACTCAACTAAAGAAGAGGTAAGGGCTCGACTGGAAGCACTAAAGAAAAGTGGAATTGAAAACATTTTAGCACTTCGTGGCGATATAGTTGCAGGAAATGAAAATAGAGAAAAGTGGGACTATGAGCACGCAAATGAGCTAGTTGAAGAAATCAAACAGTATGGCGACTTTTGTATCGGTGGCGCTTGCTATCCTGAGGGACACACAGAAAGCGAGCATCAAAAGGAGGATATATTAAACCTTAAAAGAAAGGTTGATGCAGGCTGCTCCTTCCTTACAACACAGATGTTTTTTGATAATAATATACTCTATAATTTTATATATAAGATAAGAGAAGCAGGCATTACAGTACCAATTGTAGCAGGTATTATGCCTGTAACAAACGCTAAGCAAATTGCAAGAAGCTGTCAGCTGTCAGGTACATATTTACCACAGCGATTTAAAGCAATTGTTGATAGGTATTCAGATAACCCGGATGCCATGAAGCAAGCGGGAATTGCATATGCAACAGAGCAAATAATAGACCTTTTTGCCAATGGAATAAATGCAGTTCATGTTTATTCTATGAACAAGGAGGATGTAGCAAGAAAAATTCAATCTAATATTTCGGAGATTATTAAATAATGAACGAGCTTCGTACTATGTATATGATGAATAACTACGACCTTAAGATTAAGGTTAGAGATGTTATGCGTTATTTGCGAGTAAGAGAAAGCGATGCTACAATGCGTCGCTTGCTGGAGGAATGTAGTAAATGCGTTTATGAAAGTGCAGTTCCTAAGGCAGTATATACTAAGGTAGATATTAAAATCGAAAAAGATATAGTCGATTTTGGGTTTATAAAGGTAAAAAGCAGTAATTTAGCTATGCACCTTGCCGATTGTGATGAAGCATATATTATGGCAGCAACATTAGGCGTAGGAATTGATAGGCTTTTTGAAAAATATAATAGAATTTTACAAACAAAGGCAGCGGTTTGCGATGCTACTGCATCTGCATTAATTGAAAGCTTTTGCGATTATGTAAACGATTTTATAGTTAACGGCAGAGATGCAGTAATGCGTTTTTCGCCTGGCTATGGCGATTTTGATTTAAATTACCAAAAGGACATTTTAAGCTACCTTGACGCAAATAAAAAAATAGGCATTTCATTAACTGATAGCTTAATGATGGTGCCAACCAAATCAGTTACAGCTATTATAGGCATAAAGCGAGAAGGCATAAACAATGAATATACAGAAATTGATTAATAATGGCTTTGTTTTCATTGACGGCGGTATGGGCACACAGCTACAGGAAAAGGGACTTAAGGCTGGCGAAATACCTGAGGAATGGAACATTACTAATAGCCAAGTAATAGAAGGGGTTCACCGAGCATATTTTGAAGCAGGCGCTAATATTGCAACTGCTAATACCTTCGGTGCAAATCCAATTAAAACAGATAAATACGAGGAATATATCCTATCTGCTATTGAAAATGCAAAAAGAGCAAAAACTGGTGAAAATCAGCTTATAGCGTTAGACATAGGACCAACAGGCAAGCTCCTTGCACCTATTGGAGATCTTGACTATGAGGATGCAATTGAAGCCTTTTCTAAGGTGGTAAGGGCTGGCGTTAAGGCAGGATGTGATCTTGTAATTATTGAAACGATGAACGACCCCTATGAATTAAAATCAGCAATTATTGCAGCAAAGGAAAACTCTAGTTTGCCGATTTTTGCAACCTTTGTTCTTGACGAAAGGGGCAAAACTATAACAGGCTGTGATATACCTGCTATGGTAGCAATGCTTGAGGGACTAGGTGTTACAGCCTTAGGCGTAAACTGCTCATTAGGTGCTAAACAGCTAAAACAGTTTATACCGAAAATAGTAGAGAATAGCTCTCTGCCTGTAATTGTTAGCCCCAATGCCGGAATGCCTTGCGTACACGAGGGCAAAACCTGCTATGATAGCACTCCGGAGGATTTTGCTTGCAAAATGAAGGAAATTGCCGATATGGGAGTGCGCATTTTAGGCGGATGCTGCGGCACAACACCTGAGCATATAAGCTTGCTTACAAAGGCTTTAAAGGACAAGCAACCAAAACCAATAATAAAGAAAAATATAACAGTGGTGTCCTCATATTCACAAGCCTGCGTGTTTGAAAGCAAGGTTGTGTTAATAGGCGAGAGAATAAATCCAACAGGAAAGCCAAAGTTAAAGGCAGCCCTTCGTGAAAACAATATGGACTATATTATATCTGAGGCCATCGGTCAAGAGGAAAAGGGCGCAAATATGCTTGATGTCAATGTAGGCTTACCCGAAATTGACGAAAAGGATTTCCTATATAGAGCTATCAAGGAAATTCAAGCTGTATCAGCATTGCCATTACAAAT
>JAGAJV010000097.1 GCA_017625915.1 Clostridia bacterium | reverse complement strand
TCCCAAATCTTATCAAGTGGGCTGGAGTATGGATTTAATTCTTCCTTAGATGGAAGTGAATCCTTATCAATTACATTTGAATCGTATGCGTAAAGTACATCTCTTTGATATACAGGAAGCTCGATAGCGAGGTCGAGAACATATCCCATAGCCTCCTTATAGAGCGCCTTTCTTTCGTCCTTATCGTCTGTTTCACGAGCTCTGTCGATTACATCACTGAGCTGACCGAGGATTGAGTTTTCCTCTTCATACTTAGATTGATTGGACTTAATTGCGTTATAGCCCCAAGCAAGTGTGCTTGTAGCTGTTGAATCCTTGTGGTAAACCTGATACATATCAGGGTCGATTGTTGAGCCCCAAGCAGCTGCCCAAACAGCAAGCGAGCCTGTTGAGAGCTTTGTAAGAGCCTGTGTATCCGGAACTACTGAAATATCCCAGCCACACTCGTTAAGAATTGATTGCGCTTCCATAAAGATTGAATAGCATGGGTGATCGTCAACATTTGCGCCTGCAATTGTAAATGTGATCTTTAGACGGCTATCGCCCTCAGTTGCATTTGCCTGTGCCATATAATCCTTAATCATTGAAATTGCATCGCTTCTATTGAAGTTGATTGCAATATATTCCTTACCGTTGTCACGGTCCGGTGCGCCACCGTCTGTTGGGTACGCCCATGATACAAGTGACATTGGCCAGTAAATTGTTTCCGCTGTACCTGTTACATAGTATTGCTTACCAAGAGCTGTGTTCATAGCAGCCATAATAGCCTTTCTTAGCTCTAGGTCCTCAACCTTACCTGCATTGATACCAATATAACCGTAGCCGAGTTGGTCTGTGCTCATATTTACAATGCCCTTATCAGCTAGCTTTTGAAGCTGCTCCATATTGTACGGTGTGTACTGTGGAGAGATATAGTGAACTGCGCCTGTAGATAGGTCGTTAAGTGCGTTAGATGCGCTTGTTACTCTGTATCTAATCTTTTCAATCTTTGCGTTTTCCATTGTTCCAACTGTGTTGAAGTATTCGTTTCTCTTGAAGTAAACTACGTTGTTGGAATAGAAGCCTGTTATTAAATCTGCATCTGTGTTAGCAGAGTTTGTTGCTTGGTATGCACCTGCGCCAAGTGGAACCTTAACATTTCTTGTTGATTGGATTTCACTCTTCATAAAGTCGAATGAACCATACTCAACACCGAAGCGATTCTTTGAAATGTCAACTATCTGGTTAGGTGAATAGTAGTGCTGTGGAGCTACTGCAAATGCGAAGTTCCAAACAGCCTTAGGGTCAACACCGTTAATTGTGATTTGGAGAATATCGTATTCGCCCTCAGCCTTAACTGTACCGTCTGCATTATGGTCGTTTGCTACTGTGTATGTTGTGCCGTTTACTTGGATTTGTGTACCCTTGCTATTTGTATGACCGAGGGACACGATACCTGAAATGTTTGGAATAGCAAGTAAGCTTGCTTGACACTTTGAGCAAGCCTTGTCGCCTGCGTTATTTTGATGACCGCAAGAAGAGCATTCGCCATTTGTAGCTGCGTTTGAAGCAAGTAAAATTTCCTTACCCTTAGCTGCGTATTCTGTCTTTAATGTATTAGCTGTTGCCCAATAAGTAAGAATGATATTAAGCTCGCTTGATACCTTTGAATCATATACATACTTAACTGCTGATGCCATATCCTTAACTACCTCTGTATTGTAGTCAAGAATTGCTTCCTTAATTTTTGTTCTGTCAATCTTTCCGTCTGCGCCCTCTTCATAGTTGATTGTTACGAAGCCCTCTGCGTACATAAAGGAAATGATTTCATTAAAGCCTGTGCCGATTACATTACCGCCTGCTGTTTCCTTAATAGGAGCGCTCTTATATGGGTCCTCTGTATAGGAATCCTTAGCAGCTGCGTAGTCTCTTTCAAGCTCTTCCTTAAATAGCTTAACTGTGTTTTCATAGTCAGCCTTTAATTGTGCTCTTGCCTTGTCCTGAAGTGAACCGTCAGCCTCATACTTAGCAATTTCTGCCTCTGTATAGATAGCCTCGATATAACCGTCGTTTACTGTGTGGCTTGCGATTGCTGAAATCATTGTATTATAGTCAGCATAGTATGAGCCGCCTGACTGCTCGCCAACCTGCTTAAAGAGGTTGATTAGCTCGTTTACACGGTTGTTTGCGTGTGTTAAAGCACCTTGGGAAATTGCATCGTCGGCAGATGTATCATCATCGTCAACGAAGGATTGTGTTCTATAAGCCTTTAAGCCCTTAATGTCTGTTGAGTACATTGTTGATGAGCCTGTATAAACAGGGTCAAGATATACATAAAGGTTAAATAGCACATCGTGCATTGTTAGTGGCTTACCGTCGGAATACTTAATACCGTTTTTGATAACGAAGGTATATGTTGTTTCGTCCTTGTCAGCAGAATAAACTGACTCATAGTCCTTAACTACTGTAGCCTCGTCGTCACCAAAGGCTTCCTCGATTTCACCGTTTACATATTTGTTTGTAATCATACCGATTTGTGTCATTGATACGATTGTTCCGTCAGCAGCGGTTGTTGAATAGAATGGGTTAAATAAGCCATCTAGCTCTTCTGACATAAGAACTAATGCGTCAGGCTTAGTGGTCTTATTGTCATCGTTTCTACCACATCCAGAGAGCAACGCTACTGTACTCATGCACATTACTATGCAGAGCAGTAAAGCAAGAATTCTCTTCTTCATTTTATTATCCTCCTAAATTATTAACTATTTATTTGCAAACACTAATGTGATTTGACCGTTTTCCTCATTTACCTCAATTGATAATGCTTCTGTATCATCAATTACATTACAGGAAATATTTGAAATGTCGATATTCTTATCAATAACATTTCCTGAAAGCTTACCTATTGAATAAGTAGTATCAGGGAAAATTTTTGAGCTTATATTAAATGTACCGCTAGCCGATACATTCTCGATAACAGCCTCATTTGAAATTACTCCTGCAAGCATACCGAAGGAAGCGCCTGCCTTAAGTGAGCCTGCGTTCATATTGTATGTTACATTTTCAAAGGAAATATCCTTAATTACAGCTGTAGCATCAATGCCACCAAATACGCCGCCACGCATTACGCTTGTATCGCCTTGGTTTACTGTAATATTTGTAAATTTATGTCCGTTACCGATAATTTGTCCCTTAAAGCTTTCCTTTGCAAGGGTTGATGACCATACAATACCTGTAAAGTCAAGGTCTGCATTGATTATATAGCATCCATCTATACGGGAATTATCCTTAAACTGCTTAGGTGTAGAGATATTAAACCACACACCGTCCATCCATTTTGTATAAATTTCAACCTTACCGTCACCCTGCATTGTGCCTGTTTCGTAGTCAATACCACCATTAATTTTGCCAGTGGCTATTTCTGTAAAGTCCTTTGTAAGAGATGCTTCCTTAAAGGTCTTACCGTCAATTGCTGGTAAATCCTTCAGGTCCATTTTACCTGTTTTATCATTCCAGCGAGGAAGCTCAATTTCAAGAGTTTCCTTGGATACAAGTAAATCATAGCCACCCTCACCGTTTTCTGCATAAATATCAAACACGAAGCTTGGTACCCACGCAGCATAAAGCGTTAATACATTTTCCTCAGATTTATATTCCTTATTTGCATCAAGCGGTAAAACTGATGTATTAAAGTCCCATTTACCTGAGTATGTGTAGGCTTGCTCTCTGCCCGAAACTGATGTTAATTCTCCATAAGCATCAAGCGCTCTGCCCTTTTCGTCAACTCTAAGTGTTCTTTCAGTGTACCAGCCAACGAAAATGCTCTTTGTTTTAGAGATTTCAAATGCGCCTGTGCCACGCTTAGGGTCGTTTGGAGCAAGTAGGGAAATTTCCTTTTTGCCCTCTTTATTTGTTTTTGCATTGTTAAGATTGAATACATCCACGATGTAAACATCCTCTGTTCCCGCAAAGATACCTCCGTTAGCATCAAATCGAACGCTGACATTGTAGCCGTCCTTGTCTAAGCTTTCATACGGTGTATCCCATTGGGAGCAGGATGCTACAAAGCATACTGCTATCAGTAGCATCACTGTCAATAGTAGAAATTTAATTTTACTGTTCATTGTTGTCCCCCGCTGTCGTGTCGTTTTCGTCGTTTGACGGTACGTCGTGGGCGCCGTCCCCTACATTATTTGATTTTTTGGCAATAAGCTTTTTAATGTAAGGCAAGCCAAGCACAACACAGCCTGCAACAGAAGCTACAGCAACAACTGAAAGAATTACGATTGCAACGATTGCGCCTGTTGGAAGCTTTTCCTTCGTTGGCTCTTCATTATTGTTGTCGTTTCCTGTATTGTTGTCCGGCTCCTGTGGCTTATTATCCTCGTTTTGTAGGAATTCAAGGTCGGAAATACGCTTTTCTGCTGCTGTTAGCTTTGCGTATAGACCGTTTTCGTCAACTATGGATTTTTGCTCGTTTGTTACTATTTTATTATATAATGCTCTTGCAAGCTCAACTAAAGCCTTATCGGAAAGAGCAACCTTTTCAGGTAGATTATTAATAGCTGAAATTGCCTCAAGAGTTATATCGTCCGGAGCAATATCACCGTCAATTACTACATTAAAGTACTGACCGAAGATAAATGAGCTATAATTCTTACCGTTTGCAGGTCTTATCATAACCAGCTTATTCTCTACCTTGCCGATATAGTCAACGAAGTTAGCGCCATAGTAAATGTTTGTTGGGTCGCCTGTTACATTGTACATAAAGTACTGTGTAATACCAAGACCCGGAATTACAATTGGGTCACCGTTTACGTCTGTAAAGTCGTAATCGCCTGATGCAGGTAGATTTTCCATTGATGCGTAGTAATTATAATCGTATTCCTCTTCAAGAATCGGAGCGTTATAGCTACTGAAGGATACAACCTGTAGCTTATCGCAAGCATAGAATGCTTTATGACCTATAGAAGCTACTGTGCGAGGTAAAACGACCTTCTTAATGTCGCTTCCTGCAAATGCCATAGCTGAAATTCTTACAGTATCCTCAGCTACTGTAATGCTATCGCCCTCGCCTGCATATGTAACAAGAACAAGACCGTTCTTAACTACCTTATAAATTGAACCGTCGATAACCTTAACTGTGTCGCTTAAATCAAAGGTGTAAATTGTCTTTTCGTAGTCCTTACCGTTAAAGGATTCGGTTACTGTTTGGCTAAACGCGTCAAGCTTGCACATAGCAAATGGGTTTTCGCCAATGTATGTGAGCTTATCGCCAAGAATTACATCAACATCTGTAATTTCTTCCTTCATAAATGCGTGGTCGCCAATGTAGGTTGCGTTAGTTAGGTCAAATAAATTTATGTCTGTATATGCAAATGCGTAGCTGTCAATCTTAGTTACACGACTTAAGCCTACAAGCTTTTCAAGGCTTTCACAGTATGAGAATGCACCCTCACCAATTTCGATATATGCATAATCTACAGTTGCAGGAAGAACCTCAATTGTTAAATAAACCTCTGTTAGCTCGTCAACATATACGAATGCATAGTTGCCAATTTCCTTAACCGAGTAAAGCTCTAGCTTCTTAATTGCTGTTTCTGCAAATGCTTCAAGACCAATCTTTTCTACCTTGTCAAGATTGATGCCTTCAAGCACTGCACAGTTTGCAAATGCTCTTTGTGGAACTTCTGTAATCTTGTCACCAAGAGTTACCTTAGCAAGCTTCTGACAATGTGCAAAAGCTTCAACGCCAAGCGATGTTAAGCTACTTAGGTCGATTTCAGTAAATAATGGTGCGTAGTATGAGTAGTAATATGAGCCGTCGTCCTTTTGACGAACATATGTCAGATTTTCGTCTGTAAACTCGTATAATACATCGCCTGAGAATGCATAGTCGCCGATTGATACAGCCTTAGATAGGTCAATATCCTTAAGGCTTGTTGCATTATAGAATGCGTAATTGCCGATTTTTGCACCCTCGCCTAGCTTAATGCTATTTAGCTTAGCACAGCCATAGAATGCGCCCTCGCCAATTTTTGCATTGTTACCGATTTCAAGATATGAAAGCGGTGATAAATAAATGTAATAGTAAACCTTTGTTGTCTTTCCGTTTACCTCTACCTCATAGTAGCTTGAGGTAAAGTTGCCCGGTAGCATATTGTTATAACGGAATGCATCTGTGCCGATTGTTACATCGTTACCAATCTTAATGGAGGAAAGCTTCTTGCAATCTCTGAATGCGCCCTCTCCAATTTCCATACCGTCTGGAATTACCACATCCATAACCTGTGTTTCTGCATATGCGTACGCACCGATTTTGGTTACACCCTCAAGTGAATGTACTGTTGTAATAGCTGTATTATGGAATGCGTAGTCACCAATGTTAGTTAGCTTGCCTAACTCAATTTTCGCAAGCCTTGAACAGCCTGCAAATGCGTAGCTGTCAACATATGTTACTGACTTAATAGATACTGATGTAAGGTTAGTATTACCTGAGAATGCACCGAATGCAACCTTAGTAATCTTGCTATCGTTAATCACTAATTCGCCGCTTACGCCGGGTGCTATATAGAGAAGCTCGTTTCCATCCTTATTTAATATATAAGGCTTGCCCTCCTGCGCATAGAATGTTGAGTTACCCTCAGCTACTGTAAATTCCTTTACTGTAGCGCCACGGAATGCGTATTCACCAATTTGCGCAACATCCTTACCAAGAGTGATTTTTTCAAGTGATGTACAGCCATCAAAGATACCTGTTGGAATTACCTGTGCGTTTACGCTGATTTCCTTAAGTGACCTACAATCTGCAAATGCACACATACCAAGCTGAACCTTGTCAGCCTTAAAGGTTACATTCTCCAGCTTGCTTGCGCCATAGAATGCGTATGCGCCGATTGATTGTGTCTTTTCTGATAGAATTACGCTTGTAAGCTCATTCTTACCAGCCTCTTTTGTAATCCAGCCTGCCTCGCCTGTTTCCTTGTTTTCATAGTAGTCTTGAATTAAGCCTGTTGCAAATGCGTAGTTACCGATAGCTGCTGCATTGTCAAGTTTAATTTCACCCTGTAGGTTACAGCCGTAAAATGCGTATTGGTTAATGAATTTTACATTTTCAATACCGTTTACCTTTGTTAGCTTTGTACAGCCGTAGAAAGCACCCTGGTCAATCATCTTAAGAGATTTAGGAAGTGTGATTTCCTCAAGCGCTGTTAGGTTTGCAAAGGCGTATGCGCCAATAGTTTCAACACCCTCAGGGATAACTATTGACTTAATTGTATCGTCACCCACAAACCACATCTTATATGTTTCGTTAGAGTCCGGGTCGATTTCCCAAGCTTGCTTTGGAACATACTTGTAATTTGAGAATGCGAATTGACCGATTTGAGTAATGGCTAAGCTTTCCGGAATTACAACCATACCGCCATTACCGAAATAGTTTGTAAGCATAGGGCCGGAGTTTTTGTATGGGTCCTTAACTGTAATGCTGATAGCTTTAGAGTAAACCGTGCTCTTACCGTCAAGCATTACCTTAACTGTAATTGTAGCATAGCCCTCCTTATGAGCTGTGATTTTACCGTTTTCGTCAACTGAAGCAATCTTATCGTTACTTGTTGAGAATACAACCTCTGTTGCGTTAGGGAAATATGCATCAAGGATATAACGAATTGTTACAGCCTCAGATGGGAACATTGAAAGCTTGTAGCTTTCACCAACAAACTTCATTTCGTCGCCCTCAACACCGATTTCGCGGTCAATGGAGTTCATAAAGTAGAAGGCTCTTTCTACTAAATATCCTGTTAGATAGAATTCGTCAACAACAGGCTTAGAGTATTTCTTGTAGCCCTCGTCACCCTCGCCAAGCACCTTTAATGTAAAGGTTGCAGTCTTTGTTGTATTTGTTTCCGGATCACGGTAGGATGCAATAATTCTTGATGTACCCGGAGCTACTGCAATAACCTTATCGTTTACAATGCGTGCAACGCTTGTATTTGCAGAACGGAATTCAAGAAGCTGACCCCATTCTGTGTTTGGATAAACCGTTGGGTTTAGGTCGTAGGTTTGGTTAGGGCTTAAGGTTACTGTTGTAATAGCGTTGCCCTCGCTATCCTCGCCTAAATCAAAGTAGAAGTCTGTATATTCGTCCGGTAATCCGATTTCATATGTAGCAAGGTTTAGTGCGTAGTCGTAGCAGGCTACTGTAAATGTATTCTTGTTATAAGCCTCGCTCTTAATCTTTTGAATATAATCTGTTAGCTCATATACAACGTATGAGGTTGAGTTAAAGTCGGAATAAACCGCCTTAATGTATTGGTCAAACGCATTAAGAATTAATCCACCCTCTCCGTCGTCGCCAACATAGCCTACCTGCATACCCATTGCGTAATGGTTATCGTAAATTGCGATTTTTGCAAACAGTCTTGTTTCCTTGTTAGCCTTATCGTATTCTGTGTAGAATTCAACACCCTCAACAATAGGAGCCTCAAAGTCAGTTACAAGTGGGAATGTGAATGTGTTATTTGCGTTTGTTTCGCTACCGTCGTTTTCATAATCAAGATAGCTCTTTAATGTTACTGTATATTTTGTATTGTTCTTTAGGTTTTGCTCAATAGCACTAAAGCCAATATCTACATTTGCAGGGAATATTGTTTGACCGTTACTGTAGGACTTACGGATATCGTAGTCAACAGTTTCAAATACAACCTCGCCTGTTGCGTCCTCAGTAATAACAACCTCAATTCTTTGACAGTTTCTGAGCAAGCCTGCCCATACATATTCAAGGCTGTTTACTGCGCCAAGCTGATTGGAAAGTGAGATATACTTTCTGTCTGCTGCAATTGGTGTTTCACTTGGGTCCTGCTCAAAGTAGAATGAGCCCATAAAGTTTACATAGTCGCCCTCAAGTGAGCCTACAGGACGGGTTGCGTATGCATCCGGTAATGTTTTGTCCTCAATATCAATTGCATCGTCAAGCTCATCCTTGTTTGTTGCATAGAAATCAAGGTCGAAGATTGGAGCCTTTGACCAATCGCCATAGAAGCCAAGATATGGGAAGCCTAAGTCAACGTCTGTTCCGCTTACTGCGTCAAGAGTGATAAAGCCCTCAACATACATACCGTTTTTAAATGAGTCGTCAAGATATTTCTTATCCTCGTCTGAAAGCGTGATTGTTACCTTAACATCTACTGTCTTGCCTGCCTCAACTGTGATATTGCTACCGCTTAGGGAGCCACCGTTACCAACGGAATTAATAACAACCTGCGCGCCATTTAGGATATATGCTGTTTCTGTAACTGTTGTTTCACCGTGGCTTGTCTTGTTCTCGCTTACGCCCTCAGTCATTACATAATAGCCAAGATCGTATGTAAGAGAAGCGTTGCCAAAGTTCATAATTGAGAAGTTAAGCTCATAAACACCTGTCTTTTGTGGGTCGTCACCAAGCTCAATCTTGGTTTTGTCCATTCTATTACCGTCCTTATCGTAGGTAATAATGTAAGCCTGTGTCTTAGCTGAGTCAACCAGGTTAGCAAGACCTGCACCCTGCTTTCTTACAGAGTAAGGCAAGCCGTTTTTGTTATTTACAATATCAGCAGTTGACATAAGTAAGCAGTTTACAAGTGCTGTTACCTTTGTATTGTCAATCTTATCATCTGTCTTAACAAGATGTGAAAGCTCGCTGATTACATATTGACGAAGCAGTGCGCTGACACCGGACATATTAGGTGTAGCCATTGATGTACCGGAAATTCTATCGTAATCCTGACCTGGTACAGCGGAAAGGATTGAGCCACCGTGTGCAGTCAGCTCAGGCTTAATTCCAAGTGACGGTGTAGGTCCCCATGATGAGAAGTCGGACATGAACGGACCGGAAACCTGTGCTCTTGCAATCTTGATTTTGCCTGTCTTAGCAGCCGCTAAGATTTCACCGTCTGCTTGGCTGATTGAGCAAGCACCAAGCTCTGCGTCACCAACATTCATTTTAATATCACCGGATACATTGTTGTAAACGATAATGCCAAGTGCGCCCTTTTGCTCAGCTACATCCGCCTTTTCCTCGAAGGTTGAAGAGCCACGGCGAACTAAAACGATTTTGCCTGTAACATCAATTCCTGTATAGTCCGCATTACGGCCTACACCGGGGATTGTAACAAATTCAATTTCTGCTTCCTTTTGTCCGTCCTTCAGAATATCGTCAAGGAATACCTTTTCCTCACTTACTCTGTCAGCAGACTCTGTAAAGTAGATAATTCTGTCACCGAAAAGCAGGTATGGAGTCTTAACACCGCTGATGGATGCAATTGAGATAGGTCCGTCATATGTAGACGGTGAGCCTACTGTTGCGCTATCGGGGTTAGAGGTAAGACCCAGGTTACCGTTCTTTTCAGAGCCATAGGTTGAGTTATAGCTATTGGAAGCTGCAACTACAAGTGAAATGCCTGCTTCCTTAATTCTTTCATAAATATTGTTTACATTTTCCTTGTCACTCGGACGGCTAAAGCCACAGTCTGTACCAAGGGACATATTGATTACATCTACCTCAAGAGATACGCAGTCCTCAAGAGCTGATAAAATCCAAGATGTTCTGGCAGTTGATTCCACATCAGAGAAGGTTTTCATAATCACAAGCTGTGCATTTGGCGCAACACCTGTAATCTTATCGTCCTTACCTGCAATAATACCGGCTACGTGTGTACCGTGGTCGGAGTTAATTGGGAATACCTCGCTATCTCCGTCAGCATAGTCAAAGCCAAATGGCACCTTATTATTAATGAATACATCATTAGCAGTTAAGCCGGATTGCATTTTTTCAGCATAGAAATCCTTGTTAGCTAAAAGGCTTACTACATCCTGATACTTAAGACCAAGCTTGCTTTCGTCCTTAACGCCAAAGTTAGATACAGAAAATGCTGTATGTGTATAGTCAAGACCTGTATCAAGCACTGCAACAACCATTCCTGTTCCGTCATACTTAAACGCGGAGCTATCGAAAATACCTGTTTCATATACATTAACCTTATTTTCAACAAGCTCAGTTTCCGCCTTATTGTAAACCTCACCAACAATTGGTGTAGCCTTGCCATTAAGCGCTACTGCTGTTTCTTTAAAGTCGCCTGCCTTAATTAGCACCTCAAAGCCGCTTAATACTGTATCGTACTTGTTACCAACAGTATATTCAATGTCCTTTTCATTAAGTATTGCTTTAATAGCCTCGTTTTCCTTAGCTATGGAGGCTCTTACAGTCTTTGCCTCCTCTGTAGCAATATACTCACTGAAGCTTAGCTTCGATTTAGACGCCTTATATGCATCGTATAAGCATTCTGCCTCAGTTTTTACTATAACGGAAATTATGTCGCTGTCCTTAACATTAGAAGGAAGCTTCATTACCTTTGTTCCGTCATAAAATTCCTCTGTGTTCACCTTAATGTTGTTATTAAGCTGAATGTAAGGGGAATCAGAATAATTTGCCTCTGCCATCGCGCTGGAGCTTACCAGATAGATAAGTCCCAAGACTGCAACAAGTGCCACAAGACAAATCAGAATTTTGGGTAGTGTTTTACTTTTAAACATTTGTCCCTTGCCTTTCCTTTAATATATTTGTAAGTTTAAATAATAAGTATATATAATATTGTCACACATACGCACTCTATTTTAACATATTTAAAATCTTTTTTCAAGTATTTTATTATTATAAGGGCATATTTAAGCCTTACAATAAAATTCTGTCGATTTTAGTAAGGTAAAGCAAAAAAACGTTAAAGTCAAGCGCCACCGAGCCTTATGCCGCCTATATTTTAAAATAATCATTTTAAATATTAAAGATTTGTTCACAAAAAATTTATTTTTATTAGGCACACATCTGTTCGCGATTTGAACACATTTTAAGCATATGGTTTTCGTTCACGGACAAGCATGGAATTACTAGCCATTATTAGGGGGTAAGGGGTAGGCAACTAGCCACTAGCCACTATTTCTCGCTACTTGACAGAGCAAAAAATTTATGGTAATATTAATGCGAGAAAATTTGAAAGGAAGATTATATGTCACAAGAAAAATTAAGGAAGCTACACCTTATTTACGGTATTGTGTTATCCTGCATTATTATCGTAACAGGCATATGCTTTATTGTATCCTGTGTACAGATTTACAATAGTGGTATGCGTCCCTTTACAAGAGAAAGCATTTATACCCACTTTATTAGCATAGTTGTTCCCGTTATTCTTTGTATTGTGGGAATAATCGGTGGAATGGTGCTATCCCTTTTCCCTCTTGAAAAGCAAAAAATCAAGGGAATTATCGACACAGGGGTTATCCTAAATAAGATGTCAAGAAAAATTGATATATCAAAATGCGATAGCGATACTCAAGAAAAAATTCAAAAGGAAAGAAAGCTAAGATTATTTACTAACATCTTTTGTATAGATGCATTAGTGGTTTGTATAGTGATTTCACTAATTTATGCTCTAAATAAAAACAATTTCCCGGCAGTAAGCATTAACTCTGAAATGGTTGATGCAATGCTATTTATATTGCCTTGCATAATCGTAGGCTTAGGCGCTATTTATGCTACAGTGCTTATTTGTAATTCAAGCTACTCCCGTGAGCTGGCGCTTGTAAAAAAATCTCTATCAACAGCTAAAAGAGAGTCCTTAGGGGATGGCGCCCAAGATGTACCGAACAATAGAGGGAATGAAAGATTCTTACTTGGCGCAAGACTTACACTATTTGTTATTGCAGTTACATTCATAATAATCGGTATATTCAACGGCGGTATGGCAGATGTGCTCTACAAGGCAATCAACATTTGCACCGAATGTATTGGATTAGGCTAAGGGGGTGCTGATTTATGTCTATCAATGAACGAAGTTCAATTCATGACGAAGTCAATTCATGTGCTTGCGCAATTCATGACGAAGTCAATTCATCCCAAAACGATGAAATTATCGACACATCTGAGGCTAAAAAAGAAAAAAAGCCAAACAGGTTTGTTGCTTGGCTAAAGAAAATCAAGCCATCAAAAAGAAAAATAGTTCAGCTATACTCTGCTTTGCTTTTTAATGCGAATTTAAAGGGCTTTTCAACCGGTGTTATTTATCAGGGTAATACGAAAAATCTATGTGCCCCCGGTATTAACTGCTATTCCTGTCCCGGCGCTGTAGCTGCATGTCCATTAGGCTCATTACAAAACGCACTTACAGGTCAAGACAAATCTACTGCTTTTTACATATTCGGCATACTTTTGCTTTACGGATTTCTTGCAGGAAGATGGATTTGCGGTTGGCTATGTCCCTTTGGACTTATTCAAGAGCTATTTTACAAAATCAAAACACCTAAGCTAAAGAAAAGCAAATTCACAAGAGTATTATCCTATTTAAAATATGTAATTTTAGTGCTATTTGTGTTTATAATTCCACTTTTATATGCGCTAAGAAACACACCCGTCCCCGCATTTTGTAAATACATATGCCCGGCAGGCACATTAGAGGGCGCTATGGGGCTTCTTTCCAACAAGGTAAACGAAAGCTTCCTTAGAATGTTAGGTCCTATCTTTACTTGGAAATTCCTATTAATGGTGTCAATTATTGTGGCATCTGTGTTTATTTTCAGATTTTTCTGCCGTTTTCTATGTCCTCTTGGGCTTCTATATGGATTCTTTAACAAAATATCTATTTTTGGTATTAAATTAGACAAGCCAAAATGTATAGATTGTGGCAAATGTATCTCTAAATGTAAAATGGATATTAAGCATGTAGGCGATGTGGAATGTATTTCCTGCGGCGAATGTATTGATGTTTGTCCAACTAAAGCAATTTCCTTTAAGGGTGGTAAAATTTCGTTATTGGATAACGAAATTAGCAGCCAGCCGCCAGCCGTTAGTAGCCAGCAGGAGAGTGAAATTATCGACACATCAGAGGGTAAAAAGCCAAAAATGCCTGTTGCAAGGAAACGCAAAATTTTTAAATCGGTTCTTTATTCAGCATTAGCAGCTTTACTTGTAGGCGCGCTGGTTTACTTTAATTTCATACATAAAAACCCTGAAAAGGCAGACAATTTAGTAGGCACCGTTGTTGAGGGAATGGATATTCCACTTTACGACGAAAATGGGCTTACCGAAAACACATTTAATGTGCTTGAAAATACAGAAAAGATAACTGTAATTAATTTCTGGGGCACTTGGTGCGGTCCTTGCGTTGCAGAATTACCTCATTTCGACGAAATTGCAAGCAAATATAAGGACGATGTAACAGTTTTAGCAGTTCACTCTAACCGTTTAAATTCCACTGCAACCGATTTTATAAATCAGTATTATGCTAATTCCAATATTATTTTTGGAAAGGATTTTGCAAATGAAAGTGGCAAGATAACTGACCCAGAGGTTTATTACACCTTGCTTGGTGGCTCAAATAATACATACCCTATGACACTGATTGTAGATGAGTATGGCATTATTCGCGCACACTATGTCGGCTCTGTTACCTACGAGGAGCTTGCATCAGATATTGAAAATCTGCTTAAATAGTAGAGTTTTACAAAAGCCAAATAACAATATAAGACAGAAATTTTAAACGAAATTTCTGTCTTTATTAATATATCTGCCATTTTCCACAATAAATATCCAACCGCATATGATATTTCAGTTTCGGGCATAGCCCTAATACTACTGGCTACGCACAAGTGCGTCTTTTATTGGCCTGTCAGCCGTGCATTTGTTACGTACCCCCGCTCAAGCGGGATTAAAACAAAGCCTCCCTTGTGTAAAGGGAGGTGGCACATCTTGATGTGACGGTGGGATTGTAAAAAGCGATAATCTATACAAAACAATCCCTCAGTCAGCTTCGCTGACGCTCCCTTTACACAAGGGAGCCTTTGACACAAGGTCATTCTTCTCTGATTTTTTATTTGCTTTCTGCTCATCGGCAATAGCCTTTTTTGAACCACACGAGTATCGCGTGGTTTTCGTTTTACAAAGCAATCCCAAACGATTGCTCGTTTGGGATTGTTTTATTTTAGTTGTCCTTCTGGCAAGGCTTAACTCTTTGCGCGATTTGAGCAGGAACCTCCTCGTAGCGAACGAAGTGATATGTAAATTCGCCTCTACCCTGTGTCATAGCACGAAGCGCGATTACATAGTCAACCATTTCAGACTTTGGAACCTCAGCCTCAACAATTGTGTACTTTGGTCTTGCTTCGTTTGGCTTCCAGCCTGTTACTCTGCCTCTACGCTTATTAAGGTCACCCATAATATCGCCTATCATTGATTCAGGAGCACTTACATTAAGCACGCCAATTGGCTCAAGTAATACAGGCGCTGCGCTTGTCAGCTCCTTATATGCAAGCTTTGCAGCAAGCTTGAAGGAAATTTCATTAGAGTCAACATCGTGGTATGAGCCACCTGTAAGGTCAGCAGCTAGCTGTACCATTGGATAGCCAAGTAATACGCCTGCTTCCATAGCCTCCAAAAGACCCTTTTCAACTGCCGGATAATATCCCTTTGGAACTTCACCGCCAACAACGGATTGTGTAAAGGTTAAGCCGTCGTTTTCGCTTGGTGAGAATGTAATCTTAACATGGCCGTACTGACCTGCACCACCGGATTGCTTTTTATGCTTACCCTCAACGGAAACAGTTTTCTTGATTGTTTCTCTATATGCAATCTTTGGAGTTTGTAGTGAAATATTAACACCGTATCTGTTCTTTAGCTTGCAAACTACTGTGTCAAGATGAACGTCGCCGATACCCTTAAGCAGTAATTCGCCTGTTTCAACAAAGTTTTCGTACTTAACTGTCTTATCCTCGTCAAGCACCTTAGAAATAGCTGTAGCAACCTTATCCGCGTCCTTGCTGTCAACCTTGATTGCCATTGTCATATTAGCCTCTGGGAACTTAATACCCTTATATGCTACATCACTCTTTTCGCAAAGTGTATCGTTTGTGCCTGTATCGGATAGCTTAGCAATAACACCAATATCACCACAAGCGAGCGAGTCAACCTCTGTCTGCTTTTTACCGCAGATTGTGTAAATCTTTGCAAATTTTTCGGTAGCTCCTGTATTAACATTCTTAAGCACCATATCCTTCTTAAGCTCACCGTTCATAACCTTAAAGAAGGTAAGTCTGCCAACAAATGGGTCAGCAATTGTCTTAAATACAAATAGCTTACATTCGCCCTCGCGCTCAATTGCGATTTCGCTTCCGTCCTCAGATGCCTCAACCTTTTTAGCTGTATGTCTTGGGAATGAGTCAGCAATTGCTGTAAGAATTGAGTAAATACCTCTCATATTCTCAGATGAGCCACACCATACAGGAACGATAGCACCTGAAATCATACCCTCGTGGAGAGCAATAGCACATTCCTCCTGTGTAAAGGTTTCACCCTCAAAGAACTTTTCAAGCATTTCCTCATTAGTTTGAGCAATAGCCTCCATAAATACCTCTTGGTATTTTTCAGCAATAGCGCGGCGTGAGTCGGTCATAGGCTCTTCCTGTCTTTCGCCGTTCGGTAGGTAACGGAAGCATTTCATTGTCATTAGGTCAACCATCATAACGCCATTTGCTTCCTTAATAGGAATAAATACAGGGCAAAGTGCGTTACCAAATTCGTCACGAAGCTGATTAAATACCTTATCAAAGTCAGCATCAGGGTCGTCACATTTATTAATAAAGAAGGCTCTTGGAAGCTTCGCTTCTTTAGCGTTGTACCAAGCAATCTCAGTACCAACCTCCATACCGCTCTTAGCATCTACCATAATAAGTGCTGCGTCAGAAACTCTTAATGCACTTGCAACCTCACCTGCAAAGCCTAAGAAGCCCGGGCAGTCAAGAATATTTATTTTAACACCGTTCCATTCAAGGTTTGCAACAGATAGACCTATAGAAATTTTTCTCTTGATTTCCTCGCTATCATAGTCGGATACTGTATTACCGTCGGATACTCTACCAAGACGGTCGGTTGCACCTGCTCTGAAGAGCATAGATTCGATAGTCGCAGTCTTACCGCTTCCACTGTGTCCTATCAAGCAAATGTTACGGATGTTGTTTGTAATAAACTTAGCCATTGTCGTTTTCCTCGTTTCTTATAATTTTGTCCACTATTGCAGACCTATTTTAATTGATTATATTTATTTTATCATATTATATTAAAAGTTTCAACAGTTTTTGTGCAATTTGTTGAAAAAAATTAAATTATCATTCTTTTTTTGTGCATAATAACTGACAAGTACTCAAAAAATTCATTTTGTCGCAATCTGTATATAATAATAATGAATAAAAATAAAAAAAGTCTTGACAAAACAAAAAAAATCAAGTATAATATTATAGCAAACTAAGAAACGGCGGTTTGTGCTATGCATCATGAAGTGCATTAGCGTACATTTATGGAGATGTACTCAAGTTGGCCGAAGAGGCGCCCCTGCTAAGGGTGTAGGTCGGGAAACCGGCGCGGTGGTTCGAATCCACTCATCTCCGCCAAAAATAGAGCAACCTTTTTTAAGGGTTGCTCTATTTTTTGTCGGATATGAGTGTTAGAGCACCTTTCTTTGTGACTCTGTCACAAATGTGGTGCGCAAACGCTCTTATCGACAAAATGCATTTTTGTTCCCTTTGTTTTATTTTTATATTGAAATTTTTTGATTTATATGATAAAATGTGTATATCTTTTTATTTTAAGGAGGATTTATGAAAAAATTTGCGAAGCTTCTCGGCTTTGATGCTTTAGAGAAGCAAACAAGCGTCAAAACAGAAATCATTGCCGGTCTTGTTACATTCCTTGCAATGGCTTATATTTTGACAGTAAACCCAGCTCAAATTTTAGTTGGTATGGAAAACGCTGATGCATATTGGCCATCAGTATTTATCGCAACAGCTCTTGGCGCTGTTATCGGTACACTTTTAATGGCATTTTTAGCTAAGATGCCTCTTGCGCAGGCTTCCGGTATGGGTCTTAACTCATTGCTTGGCGGTCTTATTGCATTATGGGCGGCTGGCACCTACGGTGTACGCTTCACAGTTGGACAAGCATTTGCTATGGTTCTTATCTCCGGCTTAGTTTTCTTAGCTCTTTCACTTATTAAGATTAAGGGCAAGACATTCCGTGAATTAGTATTTGACGGTATGCCTGTTGCAGTAAGAGGCGCTATTTCTGTTGGTATCGGTCTGTTTATTGCTTATATCGGCTTTCAAAATGCCGGTATTATTGTTCAAAACGATTATACACAAATTGGTTTTGTTGACTTCACTAACTGGGGTGAGCAAATTGTAAACGACGGCGTTCCTGCAAGCTATGCTGCAAAAACCGCTACTGTTGCTCTTATAGGCTTATTCCTAATTGCTATTCTTGACAAGCTTAAGGTTAAGGGCTCTGTTATTTTTGGTATTTTAGGTGCTACTATTGTCGGTATTCCTCTAGGTGTTACAGACATTTCGGTTATTGCCGGTAACGACACAGTTTCTTGGAAATTCTGGGATAACTTCGCTAACTTCTTTGCAGGCGAAAACAGTGTATTCCTTTCATTCACAGATGTATTTAAGACAGGCTTCCCAGAGGGCTCTGTTTTTACAGTAATTATGGTTATTATTACTATGTGTATGATTGATATGTTCGATACAATGGGAACAATCGTTGGATGCTGTGGCGGTAACAGAATTCTTTCCGACGAAAACAACAAGCCTTACAACTATGGCAAAATTATGATGTCTGATGCTATCGCTACTTGCTCTGGCGCTGTTCTTGGCACTTCAACAGTTACTACATTCGTTGAATCCGGTGCAGGTGTATCTGCCGGCGGTAAAACGGGTCTTACAGCCTTCACAACTGCTTGCTTGTTCTTCCTATCAATGTTTGCTATGCCACTGTTTGCAGTAATTCCATCTGCGGCAACAGCCTCAGCTCTTATTTATGTTGGTGTGCTTATGATGAAGAATAACATTAAGGAAATTGACTTCTCACACGCAGTTAATGCTACATCTGCATTCCTTACAATTGTAGTTATGGTTCTTTCATACTCAATTACTAAGGGTATCGGTGTTGGTCTTATCTCCTACACAGTTATGTCTGCTATTGCATATCTTGTTGAGCTTATTATTGCTTCCGTTAAGAAAACAGAAAAGCCAAAGTGGGAGGTTTCAATAGTAGCTATTGTAGTTTCAGTGCTATTCTTAATATTCTTCTTTGTGCCAATGAAATAATCTTAATACAAAAAAGCTCTCCCTACCAAACGGTAGGGAGATATTTTTATAGGTACTCTTTTGCTAGCTGGTCAATATATTTTGCTAGTTCCTTATCCTCAATTAAGTGCTTATATTTTTCGATATAGCGCTTTAGTGCTTCCTTGTTAATTTCCTTTGGCTTATCGCCTAATTTTTTAATTAGATTGTCGGAGAATATTTTTTGAACGACTTCATTATCCATTTTAATGCCCTTGATTTTATGGTCGTCAAAGGAATCAAGCGTTTCGTCTGTGGCAAAATAGCGATACTGTCTATCGCATAGCCAAATTCCACCCTCAATGCGAGGTGAATAATCCATATCTGTGCCAAAAATAATTCTATCCTGATATTTTGTAAAGAAGTCCTTAAAATATTCTGGATTTTTGTCAAAGCCAATGTACATTTCTCCACCGGGGGTAATGTCAATTGCAAGATTTTTATAGGTGTCAAGCATTTTTACAAGCTTTTCGGGCTTTTCGGAGCAGAAAAAGAAATGCGCCAGGCATAGATTTAAATTTGGGTGCTTTGCAAGAATATTATCTATTTGATTATATAGCTCACCGCTTGTTGGATACTTGCTTTTATCGCCATAGCACCAGCCCTTTTTTATATTTTCCTCGGTTGGATTTGACCAAAATTCCTCGGGGTCAATTGCGTGCATCAAAATATATGTGCCCTGCTTTTCCATTTTAGCAAGCACACCGTCAAAAAAGCTGCTGTCGAGCTTCTTGCCTACTCTTACATATAAATTTGGCTTACCCTCCAGCATTTTAATTCCGTCAAAGCCTATTTCCATAAGCTCGTCAAGCTGTGTTACAAGTGACATATTCTCCATTTCTGCTTCATTTGCAGGATATGACGGATAAATAAAGCCACCGTATGCAAAGGTGTTTTCGTTAAGCAACTTATAGAATGCGCACATAATGTTGTTGCTTACATCTCTTGGTGCAGGGATTGGATTTCCCGACGGTAATGATGCAAGTGCTATATATTTAAGTCCACACACCCGTCTATATTCCTCAAGACCGTGAATAAAGGTTTCATTATTTTCCTTATACTGCCATCTGTGCATATGTATATGTCCGTCAAAGGGATTTTCAACAGTTGGGAATGGTATTTCCAAATATTTTGCCATAGTAATTCCTCACTTTAGTTTGATAGCTTAATTTTATCACTATTCTTATTAAAATTCAATATCTTTATAATTATGTCACAATTGTTAATTTTATAAACAAACTATATACAAGTGTCAATTTTTGTGATACAATCAGCGTGTCGAATTTTGTAATTTAGGAGTTTATATGAGAGAGTTCTTTGGCTTGAACCTTAACGAAAGCGGCGAATATCACTTTATTCGCGAGGTTGAGGGTGCTTTGGTCCTGGCAACATATTTTGTTTGTTTCCTGTCTTATGGCTTTAATGGTTGGTCTTGCTATATTTTTTGGCAAAAGAAACAAGGATAAGCCACTGGATAAAAAGAACAAGGTGCTTATTTGGTGCGCATTTTTAATTGACATCTTTGAAATTGTAAAAATTATCGTTTTATGTATAAGATGCCAAGACCCTCTTCACTGGCTATATGTATTACCGCTGTTCTTATGCAGTATCCAATTAATTGCTATACCTATGGCTGCGTTCTGCTCCGGCAGAGTTAAGGAAGCCTGTCTTGATTTTGTTCTTGTTTTCGGTATTTTAGGCGCAGTGTTTGGCACTATCGGTGCTACTCAAAATTATGGCTGCTATCCTGTTTTATCTATGGATAATGTTTTCTCGGGAATTACACATTCAATTTCCGGCTTTGCATCTCTTTATATCGGCTTTTCCGGTATGATAAGCCTAAAAAAGAAAAATCTGCCTATTACTCTTGGTATTTTAGGCGTATTTTCCGTTTTAGCTTATGTTGCCAATGTAACGCTTGATTACAACTATATGTTCTTAATGCGCGATGACGGAACTCCGTACAGCATCTTCTACAACCTTGTAAACGGAAGCCCTGTTTTCTATCCGCTTTTAGTTGTAGGCGCATTTGTCTTATATGTTGTTTTATTCTATTACATATATCATTTGATTATATCAAAAAAGACTACGCAAAAGGCGTAGTCTTTTTTTGTTATAAATAATTACCTATTGTAACAGAGGCCGGAATATCGTTTTGTACCTCTTGCAAATACACATATTTTGTACCATCATATACATATGCGCACATTACAAGAGCTAAATCAAGCTGTGCCTCCGTAAAGCCTGTTAAAACAAACTCAAATGAAGCGTAGCTCTTATTTACCTCAACCTTAATAACAGGTGTATTTTCAAGTGCTTCATCAAATGGAGCCTTGCCCTCAAGCTTATCATATACAACCGCAACTACTCCGTAATCAAGGTCAATGCCTGTTATATCCTTGTACTCGCCAATTGCCTCAACATTTACATCGTAGCCAACGGTTAATTTTAATTTTCCGTCAACAGGTGTTGAATAGCCAAGATAAGTAAATAACGCTGGGAATGAAGCAATCTCCTCCTCGCTTACTGTCACATCACAGTATAAGCACTTAAAGGATTTTGTGCCCTTGCTCATATATCCGTCCTTGAATATTACATTGTTTACAATATCACTGTTTGTGTGCTCCTCGGATAGTGGGAGTGCAACCTCCTCTGTGCCAAATGGCTGATGTGCTACCTCGTTTAAGCTTGTGTCCATAGTTGAATATGTTGTATATTCGTTCTCACGGTAATCAATCTGACAAGGACAGTCAGTTATATATCCGCCTGTTCCCTGTGTTACGCAGGTGGAAGGTATAATAGTTCCTAATGTATATCCGTGACCTATACCTTGATAAACTGTATAAGCGCAGTTTTTAAGTGATGATATATTAGTATTTACGGTATAAAGCTTTACACCTAATACCATTCTGTTAGCGAATACATTTTCATTAGAGGAAATGCTATCCGCGTGAGAATATACAACAAGCGCCTCATGATTTAAGCCCTTGCCCTCTCTGTAGTCTTTGCCTGAGTTTGCGTCGCCGTTACAGCAGAATGTATATTGGTCAATATATATAATATCCATTAAAACCACTGTTTTAAGTGAATAACAGCAGTCAAACGGCTTTTTATAAATTTTTTGTCAGAAATACAATTATAGCCAAAGTATGCATATTCCAAATCAGGACAACCGTAGAATGCAGCATCGCCCTCAAATCTTATATCACTGTCGTCAGGTAAAATAACCTGTGTTAAGCCTGATGAATTAAATGAGTTTGTGCCGAATTTATATGTATGTCCTGCGCTCATAAGAATTTGCTTTATTGCTGAATTAAGGTTAAACGCATTTTCCTTAAAGGTTGCGTTACCGTTTGTCATATCAATAACTGCAAAATTAGGGCAATTTGATACTGTGCTGGCATTAAATATGCTTTCTCCGTTACCGAGAGTTAGCTTTTCAAGCTCCGGACAATTCTTAAAGGCTGATGTATCAAAGGTTACATTAGCATAATCCATTGTTACAACCTCCTTAAGAGAGATAAGATCGCTTATTGCTCCGTTTGCCACAGTCATAAGTCCTGATGGAATTGTTAGCTTGACAATGTCACTTACAGTATATTCCTCTCCGCCCTTAATTCCGCTTATTACACAGGAATAATTTGCTCCCTCTGTAATAACAAAATTAAATACATCACCGGCTAAAAGTGTAATGTCCTTCTGACCGTCCATTGTATTAACAGTAATAGTTACCTCTATATCAGCAGGTGAAAACGCATACTCGAAGGTATAATAATCATCACATCTGTCACAGTCAACTCTCTTGATACCAACAGCGGTTTGAGTTGCCTCCTGTTCAACATTTACGATAGTATAGCTATGTCCCATCGCATCATACATAGCGGTAACATATGCGCCGCACTCACAGCGATAGTAATAAATTCCCGCTGTTATACAGTCACGCTCTGCTGTTTCGTAAACCTCTGCCAATGTATAGTTGTGCGCTCCGTTAGTACACGCCTTGTCAACAACGGAATACAATCCTGTTTCCTCATTGTATGATAATTCCTTACCCTCAACGGTTAGTGCAATATCAGGAATTTTCACATTGAATGTACCGCCGTAAATCTTAATTGCATCATAATTAGCAGATGTCAATCTGACGCAGGCTGTATTTCCATGTACACTTTCGTCATACACATCGTTAGACCAATAGCCAGAATATACTGCATTTTCGGAAAGAGTGAATGCACCGCCATAAATTGTAAGCTGAATTTTTTGTCCGTTATATTTTGCCGGATTGCCTGTGTAATCATAGAATAGCTGTCCGCCATTAACGGTAACATCTGCGCTCTCAAAAATTTCAATTCTTGGCTGTCTGTTTCCGTTCCAATGCTTTCCTATTGTATATACATTTATTTTTCCGTATATCCTTACCCATGGATAACCGCCATTGTAAGCGCCGTCACCGTCAGCATATAAGCTATAGGTTGGTGCATCTACCGTAACGTCAATACCTATAGTTGACTTATTCTGTACGCCGTCATAGCTGTGGGATTGACAATGAAGAACACAGTATTCTCCTAGCTTGCCGTTAGGATTTGTAAGCTTAAAGGTACCCTTGCCAATAATATGCTTACCTGTTCTTTGGTTACCAAAGCCATTTACATTGCCGTTGATTGTGAGAGTGTGACCGTTTAAAACAAGAATGTTTTGGCATCTTCCATCTGTTGATAAGGTAGAGGTTCTTTCAATATCCGCCATAAGAATTACCGCTTTAGTTTCCCCTCTTATACCGTTGTAAAGCTCATCAGAGTTGTATGCCTCCTTGGCAACGCATCTGTACAGTCTTGTGTCCTCGTTAAAGGAAACGCTTTCGCCCGCCATATATGTGCGTCCGTCCTCTGTGTACCAAACAAGCTGATACCCGCTTTCTCCCGCATGCTTTGCGTTTGATGTGGTTGGAAGGGTAAACTCTTCCCCGGAAGCAACAATCTGCTTTCCGTCAGTATAAGCGCCCTTATCCAAGGATGTAGTTGCATCTGTGGGGTCCTGTGTGTTTACATATGAAACAGTTATGCCCTTAGCACCGGCATATATTGCCATACATAATGTCATTAATGTAAGTGCTACTACAAGAATAAAAATTTTCTTTTTCATATTTCCTCCTCAATTGTACAACATTACAAATTTATACTATCATATTTTTAATATTATGTCAATATTACACATAGACATTGTGCATGCTTATTTAAAAAATGCCATTAGCAGTGTGGCGGTAAGCATCAATATAAGTCCTAAAAGCGCTTTTTTAGATAGCTTTTCCTTGAATACAAAATACGAGAATATTACCGTTACGAGAATACTCATTTTATCAATTGGCACTACCACGCTGACCTCTCCGTTTTGTATAGCGTAATAGTAGCAAAGCCATGACGCACCTGTGGCAATACCTGAAAGGCAAATAAACAAAAGCTCCTTTTTATCAAGCGCTTTAATTCCTGTATGCTTTTTTCTTGCAAAAACCATTATCCAAGCAATAATCAAAACTACGCCTGTACGGATTGCAGTGCCAAGATTGGATTCAACGCCCGAAATTCCCATCTTAGCAAGAATAGATGTTGCTGATGCAAAAATTGCTGATAATATAGCATAAATCATCCATGATTTGCCTTGCGCTCTTTGACTGACAGACTTCTTTTCAACCATTAAGAAAATTCCCACGCCCAAAATCACCGTGCTAATCAGCTTTATCCACAAATTTGATGTTTCACCAAAGCAAATAATTGCAAGAAGCACTGTTAAAATTGTGCTTGATTTGTCAATAGGCACAACCTTATTTATATCACCCATTGAAAGCGCCTTAAAATAGCAAATCCATGATGCGCCTGTGGCAAGCCCTGATAAAATCAAAAAAATCAGCGAGGTAAGCCCGATGCTTGCAATAGTATTATATGAGCCTACAATGAAAACCATAATCCAAGAAAACATAAGAACTACTACCGTACGGATTGCGGTTGCTAAATCGGAATCGGTTTTCTTAATTCCGCATTTTGCTAAAATTGATGTAAGACCTGCAAAAACCGCAGACAATACTGCCATTAAAAGCCACATCATACATTCACCTCTGCTATGTGCGGTCGATGGTCGGAGGCTATAATATCTGCTATATCCGATGATACCACCTCAATATCGTTGCTTACGAAAATATAGTCAATCTTTATCCTTGGATTATCAGACGGAAAGCTTTTTTTATTTTCGCAAAAGCCCGCAGATGTGTCCTTCATTTTAGCCTTTATTGGCAGAAGAAGCTCATTATCAGGCTCAATATTAAAGTCGCCCATAAGAATACATTTTTCGTTTTTTATATGCTTTAATACTGTTTTTACCGCATTTTCCTGCTCGTCCGGATTTAAACCAAAATGTGTAACAAGCACAGTTATTCCGTTTTCAAGCTCCGCCTTTAAAAGACAGCGGGTTTCGTAATAGCCGCCCTCTATCCTTTTTGGATTTGGGTCGGGAATTATTATT
>JAGAJV010000096.1 GCA_017625915.1 Clostridia bacterium | reverse complement strand
GCACATCCTGCTCTTTTCATTGTACTCATTATGCCAAGCAAGAAGAGAGCCGTCATTTTCTAAAATGTAATCATTATTGCCATATACATTTTCAAAGCGGTACGGTGTATTTACATCAAAAATAAACACTCCGTCGGGGATAAGATAGTTATGCACCAGCAAAAAGCATTTTTTAACATCACTTAGCCTTGTAAGATAATTTACACTGTCAAGGCAGCAAACGCAAGCGTCCACAGTGCCATAAAGCTCAAAATCACGCATATCCTGACATAGCCATAAAATATCATTAATGCCCTTGTCGCAGCAAATATCCTTAGCCTGTGAAAGCATTTCCTCGCTTAAATCAATTCCCGTCATATCATAGCCTCGCTCACGAAGCGCAAAGGTTATTTTGCCCGTGCCACAGGCAAGGTCTAAAACAAGAGAGGACCTTACCCTTTCATTTGCTCTGATTTCACCATCCAAAAGCTCAGCATATTTATTATAGTCATATTCGTCGTTTAATAAATCATAAACGCTTGATAAAAAGCTATACTGCTTCATTTTTTCACCTCGCTTCACTAAATTATACTATAAAATAATTAAAAAGTAAATAGTGAAAAAGGTTATTTTAAATATTCCTTTAACTTACATATATCCCCGGCGCCCATAATTACAATAGCATCAACCTCTAATTCAGACACATAGTCCGCTATTTTATTGTAATCACTCATAAAAATACCGCCACAGTGCTGTGCAAATTCCTCATCAGTAAAGCCAAAGGTGTTTACCTCTCTTGCCGAAAAGGTGGGTGCAATTATTAAATTATCCACACATCTAAAGGCATTTTTAAATTCCTCGTATAGATAATAGGTGCGTGAGTAGGTATGGGCTTGGAAAATACAACAAATGCGACCGTAGCCCATTTTTCTTAAAGCAGATAATGAGGCCTTAATTTCCGTTGGATGATGGGCATAATCCTCAAAAGCATCTACACCTGTGTCCGTTTTTTTAATCAGCTCCATTCGTCTGCCTGTACCCGTAAAGGTGGATAAAGCGTCCTTAATTGTGCTTTTGCCTATTCCGTTTTCGTATGCAGCTGCAAATGCGCCTAAGGCATCATAAACAAAATGCTCACCTGAAAATGAAAGAGAGCATTCAACTAAAAAATTACCGTTTTTGTATATTGAGAATTTATTTTCCTTGGGGGAGTGTATGATTTTTCCGGTATAATCGGCACTATTATTTATTCCGTAGGTCACTATATTACCGTGCTTTATACTGCTTGATGGCTTATCATCACTGTTTATATAAATTTTTTCGTTCAAATTCGCATACTCCTGAAAGGAAGAGATCACATCCTTTGCAGATTTAAAAAAGTCGGGGTGGTCGTAATCTATATTTGTAATTATACTTTCTGTGGGGCTTAAATGTAAAAACGCATTTAAATATTCACACCCCTCAAAAATACAAAAATCCTCACTTCCTAAAATCTCACAGGAGCTGTAATTATTCATTTTTGCACCGCAAAAAACGGTAGGCTTTTTATTTGCATATTTAAAAATATGAGCAAGCATGGCTGTAGTGGTGCTTTTTCCGTGAGAACCGCATATGCCAATTCTATTTTTATATTTCGACATTACATAGCCTAAAAAATTTGCCCTTGATATAAGAGGTATGTTTAATTTTTTTGCTCTTGCATATTCAAAATTGCTCTCATCAATGGCGGTTGTAAAAACAACTAAATCCATTCCCTCAACGCTATCGGGAGAGGAGCAATATTTTATATGGCAGGAGCCTTCAAGAGATGCGCTAAATTCATTTCTTTTTGCATCATAGCCAAATACTGTTTTACCCTCTTTAACGCAAAGCCTAGCTAGAGAGGAAAGGCTAACTCCCCCTATGCCAATAAAGAAAATCCGTTTACATTTTGTAAATATCTTATCAATTTCCAAAGCAGTTAAGGATGTATTTTCAATAGCCATAATACAAAATCTCCCTAAATTATGTAAAAAATGTACTTTTTTCACAAAAAAATCAGAATAATTTCATTTAAACATTACATACTGTATGAAATTAGTTCATAATTTAATGCTATAATCTATATTGGTCATAAAACTACTAAATCAAAAAACGGAGGACAACAGAATGGTTGTTACAGACATCAAAATCAGAAAATTCTTTAATGAGGGTCCAATGAAGGCAGTGGTATCTGTTACCTTTGATGGTTCGCTTGCAGTACACGATATTAAGGTTATCAACGCAAAGGATAAGTATTTTATCGTAATGCCAAGCAGAAAAAATCCGGACGGAACATACAGAGATATTGTTCACCCTATCAATTCAGAATTCAGAGCAGAGGTGGAGGGCGCAGTTATTAAGGCGTACTTTGACGGTCTTGCTACAGCAGAGTTTGAGGACGCAAAGGAAGCTGCTGATATTTAATTTTCAAACAATACCCCAAAAAAATATATACAGAAATGTCGATTTTAAGTCGGCATTTTTGTTTTTTATATTGACATAAAAAATAAATGTTGCTATAATATGTGTGTTAATCTATTATATTATATGTTTATAAGGAGCATTATGGCACAGAAAATTCAAAAGCCAAGAGGCACAATGGATATTTTTCCGGATGAGGCGCTAATTTGGCAGACAATAGAAAATAAAGCAAGAGAGGTTGCAAAGCGCTTTGGCTTTGGCGAAATTCGCACACCAACCTTTGAGGAGCTTTCCCTCTTTAAAAGAGGCGTTGGCGAGGTAACTGATGTTGTACAAAAGGAAATGTACACCTTTACAGACAGAGAGGATAGAGAATTCGCGCTTCGTCCGGAGGGAACTGCATCAGTTGTTCGTGCAATTATCGAAAACGGTAAAGCATCAGATGCTATGCCGCTTAAATATTTTTACATTATAAACTGCTTCAGATACGAAAAGCCACAGGCAGGCAGAAGCCGTGAGTTTTTCCAATTCGGTACTGAAATGTTTGGTACTAAGGACCCAGCCTCGGACGCTTCCGTAATCGCACTTGCAAGCACACTAATAAATGAGCTGGGCATTAAGGGAGTTAAATTACACATTAACTCAATTGGCTGTCCTGAGTGCAGACCAAAATACCGTCAGGCGCTTGTTGATTACTTTAAGAGCCACGAGGAAAAGCTATGCGATACCTGTAAGGAAAGATTAAAGACAAATCCGCTTCGTGTCCTTGATTGCAAGAGCCCAATTTGCTCAGAGATTGCAAAGGACGCACCAAATACAATTGATTATCTATGTGACGAGTGTAACGACCACTTTACACAGTTAAAGACATATCTTGATGCGCAAGGAATTGAATATTCAGTTGACACAAGAATTGTAAGAGGGCTTGACTACTATACAAAGACAGTATTTGAATTTATTTGCGAGGGCATTGGCGCACAAAGCACCGTATGTGGCGGCGGACGCTACGACGGACTTATGGAGCAATTAGGCGGACCGTCACTCCCGGGTATTGGCTTCGGTATGGGTATTACAAGAATTATCCTTGCTATGAAGGAAAGCGGAGTTGACATTCCGGAAGCGCCTAAGCCTGTTCTTTATATTGCACCTATGGGCAATAATGCAAAGGCAATTGCAATTAAATATGTATCCGAGCTAAGAAATAAGGGCGTTTATGCTGAATGTGATATATGCGCAAGAAGCCTGAAGGCTCAAATGAAGTATGCTGACAAAATCGGCGCTCACTATACACTGATTTTAGGCGATAGCGAGCTTGAAAGTGGCAAGGCTCAATTAAAGGATATGACAAGTAGCACACAAGAGGAAATTGAAATTAATAATATCGTTGATATTATTTTAAAGAAATAAGAGGGATATAAGATGGAACTTTTTGAAAAGAATGATAGCCGTACACATTATTGCGGTACATTAACTACAGAGGATATTGGAAAAAGAGCCTGCGTGCTTGGTTGGGTGCAAAAGCAAAGAGATTTAGGCAGCCTTATTTTTATCGACCTTCGTGATAGATCCGGTATTGTACAGCTAGCCTTTGACGAAAATACAGAAAAGGAAATTTTTGACAAGGCATTTACAGTAAGAGCAGAGTTTGTTCTATGCGCAAAGGGCGTTGTAAGAGAAAGAGCAACTAAGAATAAGAATATCCCAACAGGCGATATTGAAATCGTGGTTGATGAGCTTAAAATTTTAAACAAGGCTCAAACACCGCCGTTTGAAATTGTTGAGGGCAGTCAAGCAAATGCTGAAATCCGTATGAAGCATAGATATCTTGACCTTCGTCGCCCGGATATGCAAAGAAATATTATTGCAAGATCAAAAATCACAAATCTAACAAGAAATTACTTTAACGATAATGGCTTTATAGATATTGAAACGCCTAACCTAATTAGACCGACTCCGGAGGGAGCAAGAGATTACCTTGTACCAAGCCGTGTACATAAGGGCAATTTCTATGCGCTTCCGCAATCCCCACAAATCTATAAGCAATTACTTATGTATTCCGGCTTTGATAGATATATCCAAATTGCAAGATGCTTCAGAGACGAGGACCTAAGAGCAGACCGTCAGCCGGAGTTTACACAGATTGATATGGAAATCTCCTTTACAACAGAGGACGAAATTATCGCTTTAAACGAGGGCTTCCTTGCATATGTATTTAAGCACTTTATGGGCAAGGAGCTAAAAACACCGTTCCCAAGAATGACCTGGCAGGAGGCTATGGAGAGATACGGCTCAGATAAGCCGGATGTTCGCTTCGGCTTTGAGCTTACAAATATTTCCGACATTGTAGCTAACACAGAATTTAAGGTGTTTGCAGGCGCAGTAGGGGCTGGTGGCTCAGTAAGAGCTATTAATGTTAAGGGTGGTGCTAAGTTCTCAAGAAAGGAAATTGACGCACTTACAGAAAAGGCAAAGCATTATCACGCAAAGGGTCTTGCTTGGCTAAAGAATACCAATGGCGAAATTTCCTCATCCTATGCTAAATTCTTAACAGAGGACGAAAATAAAGCAATCAACGAAAGAATGGGACTTGAAAACGGCGACCTTCTTTTAGTAGTTGCTGACAAAAATAAGGTTGTATTTGACACACTTGGCGCGCTTCGCTGTGAATGTGCTAAGAAGCTAGGACTTACCGACCCATTTGACTTTAAATTCCTATGGGTAACAGAGTTTCCGCTCTTTGAGTACAGCGAGGAGGATGGCAGATATTACGCAATGCACCATCCATTCACAGCTCCAATGGCTGAGGACTATCACCTGATTGATACAGACCCGGGCAGGGTAAGAGCAAGAGCCTACGACATCGTGCTTAACGGCACAGAGCTTGGCGGTGGCTCAATAAGAATTAACACAACGGAAATGCAAGAGCATATGTTCCAGGTGCTTGGTATTTCCAAGGAGGACGCAAACGAAAAGTTTGGCTTCCTGCTTGAAGCATTTAAGTATGGCGTACCACCGCATGGAGGACTTGCATTCGGTCTTGATAGACTTGTAACTCTCCTGCTTGGTAAAGAGGATATAAGAGAGGTAATTGCATTCCCTAAGGCGCAAAACGCATCTGAGATTATGTCAAAATGCCCATCTTATGCAAACCCAGCCGACCTAGAGGAATTAGGCATTGCTATAATTCCACAGGACGAATAATTATTAAATTAGCCCCGCAAAAGTCGGGGCTAATTTGATAGCGGTCAGTGGTCAGCCGCCAGCAGTTAGCAGAAAAGAAATAATATGAACATTAACGAAGCATTAGAAAAATTAAAAAGGTCTGCCTTTCGCGCAAAATTTCACCTTTCCCAAAATGATATAGAATATATAAAGAGCAAGGGACTTGACACAATAAGAAAGCACGCAATTGATTTTATAAGCAAGCGCTTAGCCCCTGCAATAATTGCAAACGATGGAGAGCAAACACCAATGAGGGGACACCCTGTATTTATCGCACAGCACGCCTGCGCCTGTTGCTGTCGAGGCTGTCTTAATAAATGGTACAAGGTACAAAAGGGAACGGAGCTAACACCTGTTCAACAAGAAAAAATAGTCAATTTACTTATGGCTTGGATTGAGAGGGAATATGAAAACTACGCTAGATAATATTACAGTAAATTCCCCGGAGGAATTTTTAAATGCAGTAATTGAGGGATATATTGTAAGAAGAATTACCCTTAGCTTTTCCGAAAAGGAATTATATAGCTATTTTTGTGAAAATAAAAATGTAAGCCACAACCATATGTATATATATAGTTATCTGCTTTTTGTCGGTTACGGAACAGAGGTAAGCTATAAGGAAAGCCTAGCATATGCAAAAAAAGCCTCTGATTACGGAAATAATAAGGCAACAAGACTAATAGGGTACATATATGAAAACGGAAAGGGCGTAGAAAAGGATTTAAATATAGCCTTTGAATACTACAAAAGAGCCGCAGCTTCAGGAAATTCTATCGCATACAGAGATATTGGACGCTTCTATAATTGCGGTCGTGTTGTAGAAAAAAATATAGAAAAAGCACTTGAATATTATAAAAAATCAGAGGAGCTTGGAAATTTAACTGCAATCGTAGACCAAGCAAATCTTTACTATAATTTAAAGGAATACGAAAAAGCACTTTCCTTATACGAAAGGGCATCAGAGCTTGGCATAAAGGAAAGCTATTTCAGGCTTGCATATATGCTTTCTAATGAGAATTTAGTAACGCCCGATTACGAAAGGGCTGTGCATTACTATCAGCTTCTTGTAGATGATAAAAGCTATAGTGCTATGAATAATCTGGCCGTTTTATATAGCAGAGGTCAAGGCGTAGAAAAGAATCTTGAAAAAGCATTTGAGCTTTATAGGTGTGCCTGTGAAAACGGTGGAAAATCTATTCAATTTTCCAATTTAGCAAGCTGTTATTTCTATGGAAGAGGCACAGAAACGGATTATCAAAAAGCACTTGAGGCCAGCTTAAAGGCCTGTGAATTCGGCGGTGACGGAAAAGCGTTTCAAATACTTTACCAATGCTATAATGAGGGCTTAGGCACAGATAAGGATGTAGAAAGGGCTAAGTATTATAGAAGTCAGGCGCTAGACTCTAACGATATACAAATAGTTACAGAAATTTGCTTAGATTACATAAAGGACGCAAGAGAACAGCTTAATAATAAGCTAACAGGTGCACAGGAGGTAATCGAAAAGCTACAGGAAATCGTTCAAAGGTATTCTTCCTCTGAGGGATTTTTTGAAAGCTATTTATTAGCAGAAATATATTATTGCCTTTATAAAATTGAGCCGGAAAAATGGAAGGAGCATAACGGCAATGCTATGCGTTATGCTAAAAAAATGTATGAAGAGGGCAAGGAGCTTGCAAATCATAAAGCAATGCAAAGAATGTATGGTGCAGGCTTCTTTGATTTCAATATAGATTACGACTATTTTGCTTACGATGAAGCAAGGTTTAATGGCTATACTATAGGCACAACAAAAGTGACCTATGTACCCCATATAGAAGCAAAAGCAAACAACTATTCTATTGAATATTGGCTACCTCGTGCAAGGCTTATATACGCTATGTACTGTGAGATAGAAAACAAGAATAGCTTAAATACATATTACAGAAATGCAATGTCCACAGAGCAATCAGAAGGTCAAATTACCTATAAGAATGTAATATATCCAAATGCACTTTATATGAATGCGTTAAGATATATAATGGGCTATGATACAGAAATTGACGAGGATTACGGATTACAGCTATTAAAAATGGCGGCGGAACGCTACCACACAAGAAGCGCGTACCTGTACGGAAAGCATTGTCAATTGCAGGAAAATTATGAGGAAGCAATTAAATTTTATAGAATTGCAATCCTAGATAAATATCCCGAAAAGGTAGAAAGACGCGAATCAATCCCTATGGTGCTATTAAAGCCGGGTGAGCAAATTACCTATAATATATTCTACGAATACGGTGGACAAAAATGTCCTTCCTATGAAGCAGTTGAGGATATTTTGGAATGCTACGATAAATATGACCGTTATATTCAGCACGACGAAATTAAAGCAATAGCAGAGCTGTTTTTTAGTATGCCATATAAGCCAAAAAATCCAGATAGATTTTTTAAGGCATTTAATTATTATTCATTAAGTAGCTTGTATCTGGATAAATTTATTGAAGCATACAGTGACGAATTTATCTCCTTAGAAATAGCGGTAGCGCTTCTTAATAAGGGTAAAGCAGATGTTGCAATGAGCATTTTCAAAAAAGCAATTAAAAATGGCGATTTAGAAAGCGTTCAAAATGCAAAAAGAGTAGCTATTGATTATAGAATATACGAGGGCGAGCTTGCAAGCGCCATTAATGAAAGACTTATAGAGCTGGGCGACGAAAAATCCACCCGAGAAAGCATAGCGCCTATTGAGTGCGGTGAAAAGAAATTTGATATAAAAAATCATATTGCCATAGAATATTTGTTTTTCAATAACGCCAATTCAATTATTTCTGATATAGCAAGCGTGCTTACATTCCCAAATAATTTTAGCGAAAAGGTAATTTGCAAGGTGATAAGCAGATATTTTGCACCGCTTACACCGATGCAAATAGAAATGAGTGAGGCAAGTAATATCACAAGTAATATCACAAGTAATATCATAAATTACGCAAAGACTACAGGACAGTATTTTAAATGCGGTGTTTTGCTTCTCTCCCTTAACTGTATGGAGGGCTTAAGCCTTTTAAGCAAGCATTATATGGGTAATACTGATAGCTTGCTTAAGCTTAGCGAGATTGCAATAATGCTTTATGAAAAGCAATCCATTGTATATTCATTCCCGTTTAGCTTTAATAAAGCTATGTGCCTACTAAGCAAGGGCAAAAGCAAGGGAAACAGGATTTTAAAGGACCTTGTATCGCTAAAGGGCGCAAGCAAGCTGGAAAAAACATATCTAAAGCCTTATCAGCCTGCCGTTGACTATTTATCCGGCAAGGAAGTAAATGAGGAATATTTACTGAATATAAAGAATTAAACAACAAAAAACTCGACACAGTGTCGAGTTTTTTATATTGAATTGTAAAGGGTATTATTTAAAATTAACAACCTCATCTAAAGTTGGAATTGATTTTTGAGCACCATCACGAGAGCAAGCAATAGATGCGGCCCTAGAGCCAAATGCCATAGCGCTTTCAAGGCTTTCTCCCTTTGATAGCATAGCGCAAAGACCGCCTGAGGCAGTATCTCCTGCCGCAGTTGTGTCAACTACATCAACCTTTATGCAAGAATATCTTTTAGCCTCACCCTGTGTGTATATTTCGTAGCCCTTGCTACCTAAGGTAGTAATTATTGTTTTTATTCCATAGCTTGAAAGCTCGTCAATACCGCCTAAAATTTCAAGCTCTGTTTCATTTGGTGTAATTAAGTCAACATACTGTAAATATTCCTTAATCTCTACATTGGCAGGAGCAGGGTTTAATACAACAAAAAGCCCCTTTTCCTTTGCCCTTCTAAGGCCGTAGCCGATAACAGAAATAGGATTTTCGAGCTGAGTTAAATAAATGTCGCCCTGTGTTGCTTTTTCAAGCATTAAATCAATATCCTTTTCGGTTAAATGAGCATTTGCGCCACTGTCAAGTATAATGCGATTTTCGCCCTTAGTAACTACAATTACAGCCACTCCTGTGGGTACACCGTCAATTTTTCTTATATAATCAGTATGTACGCCGTCTTTTGAAAGGCTGTCAATCAACCCTTCACCAAACGCATCATTACCGACACAGCCACACATATAAATATCGCCACCCAGCTTAGCACAGGCGCAGGCTTGATTTGCACCCTTGCCACCGTTGTTTGTAGCAAAATCACTGCCCATAAGAGTTTCACCGCCAACAGGCATATATGGCGCGTGTATTACTAAATCGGAATTTAAGCTTCCTACAACAAAAATCTTTTTCATAAGTCACCTCGAAAATTATTCTAACTTAATTTTACCACACTTTATTAAAATTGCAACAATAATTTTTTATTGACTAATCAACTAAGGTGTGATAAAATGTTTCTATATCGAAAGGAGCTTATTATGAAAGAGAAAACAAAGAAAAAACTAATTATAACAGCTGCCATTTTGCTTACAGTAATGCTAGTTTATTTTATTATCGCGCTTTTACCTCGCGGTAATAGCTACGAGGGCGAAAACCCAATGATGAAGGAAACAGAAATGCCTGTTTTAATTGCGCACGGTGGTGGAAACAAGGAATTTCCCGATAACACCCTTGAAGCATTTTATAACGCATACAGCGTTGATAATCGTGTAATGATGGAAACGGATGTAAGCATTACAAAGGACGGAGTTGTTATTTTATCACACGATACTACAATAGACAGAAAAACTAATGCAACAGGCAATATTATTGATTGGAATTATAGCGATTTAATTTCACAGGAAATTGATTTTGGCTATACAAACCCAACTGACGATAATGACCGCTTAAACGGCGAACGCAAGAAATTCAAGGGCCCTGACGGACTTGAAAAAACACCTCTTGATGTTGAATATCCTGAGGGTGTTAATCCAAGACACGAAAGCGTGTTTTTAGCCACAACCCTTGAGGAGCTTATTACAGCATTTCCAAACAACAAAATTAATGTAGAAATCAAGCAAAGTGGGGACACAGGCTTGAAATGCCTTGATGTAGTAATCGAGCTGCTAAAAAAGCATAATGCATTCGATAGAGTAGTGCTTGCAAGCTTCCATACTGAAATTTTTAATACCTTTTTAAGGTATCAAAAGGACGGAACAGTGCCAAGCAATTTTATGTGCTCACCGGGAACAAACGGAGCCATTAAATTTGTTGCTCTATACATATTAAAATTAGATGCACTTTATAACGACAAAATTTGCGTTTTACAGCTTCCAACAGAGCAAATGGGCATTAAGCTAGCTAAAAAGAGCCTAATTAAATATGCCCATAAGCATAATGTGGCAGTTCAGTATTGGACTATAAACGACGAGGACGAAATGCGTGAGCTTATCGAAATAGGCGCAGACGGTATTATGACCGACTACCCACACAGACTAAAAGAGGTTTACGAAAGCTATAATAAATAAAAATAGTGAGCATTAGAGCGACACTCTAAAGGACAGTTTTTCAAGAATACGGTATATCTCGAAAGAGGTATGCCGCATTTTGCGTTTGTGCATACAAATCAGTGCTTGTCAGGAAAATTGATAAGGCATAGATGACCAAAAAAGGCTCCCTTGTGTAAAGGGAGGCTTTTTCTACCTCCCGGAAGGTAATCGTATAGGCTTTTGATATGAAAATGTCAAAAGTGCCTTTGCGTTGCTTTTGTCATAGTAAGGTCTGGGGGATTTCTGTTTTGTTAATTGTTTCGCTTTTTGAATCAAATTCGGAGAAACAAAGCAAAAAGTAGTCGCATTCGTCGCAACAGCATTCAAAGCCTTGCTCTCCGTTGCCAAGACAAACGGCAGGCTCTCCAGGTGTAAGTTCTACGCCGGTAATATCTATT
>JAGAJV010000095.1 GCA_017625915.1 Clostridia bacterium | reverse complement strand
TACAGTACTTATCCACGGTCTTGTTCGTGATGCACAGGGCAGAAAAATGTCAAAATCACTTGGCAACGGTATCGACCCATTACTTATTATCGAAAAATACGGCGCAGACGCACTTCGCTTTGCTTTAGCAACAGGTAACTCCCCAGGAAACGATATGCGCTTTAGCGACGAGAAAATCGAAAGCGCAAGAAACTTCGCTAACAAGCTATGGAACGCAGCTCGTTTCGTTATGATGAACCTTGATATTGAAAAGGTAGAAATGCCATGCGAGTGTAAGCTTGGCATTCAAGATAAATGGATTTTAGGCAAGCTGAATTCTTGCATTAAGCGCGTAAGAGATAACCTTGACGCATACGAGCTAGGCATCGCTCTTGGCGAAATCTACGACTTTATCTGGGATGTATTCTGCGACTGGTATATTGAGCTTTCAAAGACTACACTTTCAGCAAAGGGAACAGACGCAAACCTGGTTTCACAAAATGTAATTGTATATGTTCTTGAGAATATTCTAAAGCTCCTACATCCATTTATGCCATTTATCACAGAGGAAATTTACCTATCACTTCCACACCTTGAGGAGAGCGAAAGCATTATGATTTCGTCCTACCCTGTGGCTAAAAATGAGTATAATTTCACAGAAGAGCTTGACACAATGGAAAGAGTAATCGAAACAATTAAGGCAATTCGTCAAAGAAGAACAGAAATGAATGTTCCACCGTCAAGAAAGGCAAAGGTGTTCATTTCTACAAAATATACCGACAGCTTTAACGAAGCAACCTTTGAATTCTTTAAGAAGCTTGCATCTGCCTCTGAGGTTGAAATAATCGACGAGTATATCGGCGAGAATGCAGTTCAGATTATCACTCACGCAGCTACGGTTTATATCCCAATGGCTGAAATGATTGATACAGAGAAGGAAAAAGCACGCTTAAACGGTGAGCTTGCAAAGGTGAATGTCGAAATTGAAAGACTTGTTAAAAAGCTTTCAAATGCAGAGTTTGTAAATAAAGCTCCCGAAAAGGTAGTTGAGGGCGAAAAAGCAAAGCTTGCAAAATACGAAAGCCAGAAGCAAGGCATCCTTGATGCAATCGCATCTCTATAAACCACAAGGCAAGAGGAATTTCCTCTTGCCTTTTTGCATAAAAAAACAACACTCATTTTGTTAATAATTCACAAAAAAATTATAATAATTTATATATAGTTGACTAAATTCACAATATATGCTAAAATATTAATGCGAAAAAATTTATATTATAAGGAGAAACAAAATGAAAAAGAGATTATTCGCTATCGCTCTTGCTTTAATTGCAATTTTGCTGCTTGGCGTTATAGCTATTGCAAATGAAGCAGAAGCAAAGGATATTACCATTTCATATATGAAGTCACAGGACACAACAAGTGATACAACATCGCTTGATAAGGTGGCTCACGCAGATGGTAAAATAACAGTAAAGGCAGGAGAGAAGCTTACTCTTCCTGTAACAGCAGACGATACATATGTAGGTCAAGAGGGCTTCCAGCTTATTTGGTATACCGAGGACGGCCGCACATATAAGGCTGGAGAAGAGGTATCCTTTGATAAGAATACTAAGCTTTTCCGTTGTGTAGCTAAGGAGTGCTATACAATAGCTGATGTAAACTATGCCATGACAAACGAAAGCAAGGCGGCTATTTTGATGGCTGACATTACAACAGGCATTGGTATTGATGTAAGAGACCAGGATATGTCGGCTCTTATCTTAAACGGATATACCATTAATATGACAAGAAACGGTGATATTATCGGTAATCAGCGTTCAGGTAAGCAGATTTTGGGTGAGGGAACATTAAATGTTACAAGCGCAGACGGTAAGGTTGGCTCACACTATGTATTCAACTGTCAAGGACACGGCCATAACGGAAATAAAAACAAGGCAGTTGTAGGTCGTGATGTTACAATCAATGCGCCTGATTTTTGGCTTGCATCAGACTGGGACGGAACAAACCCACACTATCCTTGGATAAGAATTTACGGTAACATTGATGTTTACGGTATTATGACAAGCTCAGCAGGTCCAACAAGAACTCAGCTAATTGAAATCTACGAAAATTCAGTAGTTAAAATTAACGGTCCTACATTTAATAGAAGCAATCAATATAGCTCCAACACTCAATACTACTACAATAACCACCAAATTCAGATAAGAATTTATGGAGGTACCTTCTATCTACCAGCTGAGGCTGAAAATCTTTCCTTCTGGACAGATGATTATACCGAAGAATATATGGTAGGCAATGTAAAATATACTCCAAGAGAGTTAACTGAAGCTAATAAGGATATAATTAAAATTTCAGGCGGTTCATTTGTGCTTCCTGACAATAAGGTGCCTGCTATTGCAAGCTTCTTAACAGAGGACACTGTATTTATGATGCATACAGGTGGTAACGGTCTTGTTACTAACAATAATGTATCAACCTTCCTTGTTCCATTCCATAATAGAACCTTCTATACATTTTCATTTGAAAAGTATTCAAATACAGCACCCGGCAAGCTTAAGGTAACAGATTTTGACGGTAATGTAACAGAATACAGATATACAGTAACTAAAACCGAGGACGGAAAAGCAGTTGCTTCAATCACAGTTTATGAAGCAACAGTTAAGGATAACGGCGATGGCACAACCACAACAGTTTATGAAACAGTAACAGACGATTTTGTACTTACTCAGGGTGCTAACCTTATTGAATTTAAGAATGATGTTACATCTAAGGATTATAAGCTACAAAATCTCGAAGCAAACGATTTAGTTTATCAAACAGTAGTTCCTGCTGATTGTGAGCATAGCTTTGACGGTAAGCCTGTAGATGCTGACTGTAACCACAGCGCATATGCGGACTATAACTGTACAAGGTGTGGTCATAATGTATATTTTAGCTGGGGAGAGAAGCTAGAGCATGATTATGTTTTAGGTGAGCACATTGAGGCTACATTAACGTCACTTGGCTCAAAATCCTACACCTGTTCACTTTGTGGAGCTGTAAAAACCTCACCATACTCCCTTGACCCAACCAGCCTTGAAATTCCTGTAAAGATTAAAAACGACGACGGCACATTTGAGGAAATTACAGTTCTTGCAAGCACAATATTTGAGTTTGCAACATCCGGTTCAGACGGTGACTATATTTACACCTTAACAGGTATTAAAGCATTTGATGATTACAAAATCAGAAATATTTACGGAATTACAATTCCAAAGGGAATCTTGTATATCGACATTTTAACTCACAATGAGGAAAAATATAATAATGAATATTTAGGACTTGTAGAGCTTAATATTGCGGATGGCGCAAGAGTTGATATTCAAAATATCGGTAACCTAAGAAAGGTAGAAAAAATAACAGTTGGCAAGAATGCAAATGTTGTATTCTGCGCAAGCTGTTCATGGTATTCACCTAACAACGAAAGACGCAATATGCAAAAGATTGCAACAATCGACCTAAGCGCAGGTAACCATACTGTAGCCTTTATGCCAAGCGCATTTAATGATAGAGGAACAGTTGCAAATCTCTTGCTTGGCGAAAATGCAAGCTATGATTTTAAGCATTGTGCATTCTATAAATGTGCAATTACAGAATTAAAGTTCCCTGCGACAAGCACATATACATTCTCAGGTGAGCAAAACTTCTACGAAAACGATATGACAGAGCTTGTTTTCCCTGACGGTGTAGATTTCAACCTCTCTTCAAGAATATTTGAAAACTGTAAGACACTTACAAAAGTAACCTTCGGTAAAAATGCTACATATAATATCGGCTACAGATGCTTCACATATTGCCCAATTGCAAGGGTGGAATTTGCTTCAAACAGCACATATACAGTCGGTCAATATGCATTTACAAACACAGAGCTTGCAGAAATTGATATGAGCGCAGGTAATATGAGCGTAACTGTTAGCAATAATGGCTTTAACTGTTGGTTAGACAATAAGAGATACGGCAATGTTGCTACTATCAAATTTGGTGAAAATTCTACATATGTATTTAACGAGGGCTCACTTAACGATACAGTTCTTACAGAAATTAAGCTAGCTCCAAACTCTAATTACACCTTCAAGAGATATTTCATCAACGGTGGCGATAACAAGAAAACATTTACAACATTTGATGCAAGTGCAAACGGCATTACATTGTTAGTTGAGAGCGAAGCATTTAGAAATCATAAGTCCGTATTTACCAATCTATTAATCAACGGAGAAGGCTCAACATATACCTTTAAAGGCTCTGCATTCTATGATACAAAGATAGCAGAGATTACACTCGGTAAGGGCTCAACCTATACATTTGATAACTGCTTCAACGGTTCAACTCCAATTGCAAAAATTGATGCAAGCGCAGATAACCTAAATGTAACAGTAAACAACTATGGCTTCGGTAAAAACACTATTGCGGAAGTTTTAATCAACGGTAAAAACGGTACTTATACATTCAATAATGAAGCGTTTAGAAACTCTATCTTTACTGAATTAACACTTGGCGAGGGCTCAACCTATAACTTTAATGGTAACTGCTATAGCTCAACAAACAAGCTTACAAAGCTTGATGCAAGCGCTAATAATATAACACTTACAGTAGCCAACCATGTATTCAGTGGTAAAAACGCAATTACTACACTTGATATTAGCGGTGAAAACTCTAAGTATACATTCGGACAGGAATGCTTCAAAAACACAAAGATTGTAGATCTCAAGCTTGGTGAGGGCTCTACATATGATTTTGGATATTTTTGCTTCCGTGATTGCTCAGCTATTAAAAATCTTGACTTTGCAGCAAGCAATGTGACTGCAACCTTTGCAAACCAAGTATTTGACGGTAGATCAAGCATATCTTATCTTAGCTTCGGCGAAAATTCAACATATACAATAGGCGATTATGCATTCAAAAACACAGCTCCAACAAATGATATCGTATTCTCAAATACATCTACATTCAAAATTGGTAGAGAAGCATTCTGTTATGCAGATTTTGCTTCAATTACATTTGAGGATAACTGTGATGTAACATTTACAGGCGTAGACTCATTCAAGGAATGTGATAAGGCAACAACGCTTTATATCGGTAAGAATATAAAGATTACAAATTATCCATTCAGAAACCTTAAGGCGCTTGAAGCACTCTATATTATGGAGGGTGTAACACACGCAAATGAGTATGAATTTGAATATGCTGGCTCAAGTAACTATGCAACTCCACTTTATGTTTACAACCACTCACTTGACTTTGTATTTAACAAGGGCTTATTTAAGGAATGTGATGGTATATTCGTATATACAATAACAGACAATATCGGTACAAGCAACGAGGTATTTGCAAACTGTGGCGATACAAACGGCTTCAAGGCTTGGACAGTATATCTTGGTCTTGCTCACCCATTAACAGGCTATGTTGTTGACCCGGATTGTGAAAACAACGGCTACAACACATGGATTGTAGATGGCGCAAAGTGTCCTTGTGGCTCACAGACATATTTTACTGAAACAACTGTTATCAACAAATATGAAAACAAGCATAATATAAAGGCTGACACTGAGGTTGCTGAGGCAGTTACATTTGAGGTAACACCAATTTCACCTCTTGGTCACGATAAGCTTGGCGAAAAGACATTTATCGAATATGTAAATTATCTTGAAAAGGGCTCTGTATCCTATATTTGTACAAGATGCGGTAAGGAGCATACTGTAGAAAAGGATGCTGAAGCATTATTCGTATTTAATGGCTATTCAATGCCGGAGGATGGCAGATTACAGCTAAGCATCGGCTATACCATAAATAAGGAAGCTTTAGATGAATACGAAAAGCTAGCAGAAACATCTGTAAATTATGGTATTGTATGCGCATTGGCTGATAAGCTTGGCGGCAAAGCGCCTCTTGATGAAACACTTGAGGGCGTGTCTGTAATTAAGGCAGATATATCAAGACAATATTCATCCTTTGAATTTATCATTTCAGGCTTTAATAATGAGCTTCTCGATTTAGAGCTTGTTATGTCAGCATATGTAATTGACGGCGATAAGGTAGTATACTTACAGGAAACACAGGTAGAAATACCGGAATCAATTTCAATCAATAAGTATATAACTGATAATACACCAGTTGTACCAGAAACACCACAAGAATAACACTAAAAGCAAGAGGAATTTCCTCTTGCTTTTTTGCATAAAAAAGCTACAGGCGATTTATGCATAATGCACAAAAAAGCCTTGTTTAATTTGCTTATATTGACAAATCGAACAAGATGTGGTAAACTTATATTGTAATTTTATATTATAAGGAGAAAACAATGAAAAAGAAAATCACATTACTTGCTCTTATGCTTGTATTAGTGACCGTTTTAGCGGTGATTTTTGCTTTTAATGTATCAGCTGATGATACTATCACCGTATCATATAAATGGTTTAGTGGCAGTACGTGGGAAACAGCGAAACCAAACGAAGACGGAAGCTATACATTGCGTTCCAGCAAAAAATCAAACAACGGAACAGTTACTCTTGCTAACGGAACAAAGGTTGACAAGATATTCTACGGTTGGTTTACCGAGGATGGCACACTTTACGAGCCTGGCGCAACTGTAACCTTTACAGAAAGCACAAACCTTTACGAGGCATACGGTATTGAGGTTAATACTGCTGAAGATTTAGCGGCTGTAAAGATTAACAATTATGTAAGACTCGGTGCTGACCTTACAATCGATTTTGAACTAAAATCCGACTGGGGAGCAAGCATTTACGACCTAAACGGTCATACACTTACATCAACAAATAAGAATCACGTTGTTTGGAATTTCCGTGGTGCTACTGTCTTTTTAGGTAAAGGTAAAGTTGTTCATCAGCCAACTACTGTGAATACAAAGGACGGCGAAACAGGCGGTATTATTTATCAGCACCACGGCTACGGCGACTGGGATACAATGCAACGTTGCTGGATTGGTAAGGATGTTGAATTTGAAACACCGTATAATTTCGTTCGAATTACAGGCAACCCTAACTATAAAGATGCACCGGATATAGAAATTTACGGTACAGTTAAAGCAAAGAACCTAATCAGAGCAGGCATTCTTGTTAATGCAGATTGCAACATTCACGAAAGCGCCGATGTAACACTATCAGGTACAAATCCATTTGATTTTACAAGCTTAACAGGTACAGATGTATATATGAATATGTCATTAGCTGGAGAAATTAAGCTTACAAATACAGATGCGGTGTTCTTTAGCGATTTCTTAATGACAAACAAATTTATTATTTCTACTGTAACAGAGGGCTTGTTTACCGTTTCAAGCACAGATGCAGAACGTCTTGCAATGTTCCTACCAGACACGCTTATGCTAAAGGCTACAGAAAATGCTGACGGAACAACAACCTATAATGTTGTAGAGGCTGACTGTGTTCACGAATGGAATTTAAGCGAAGAAGAATCAGTAAAGGCAACAATTGAAGCAACAGGCTTAGATATATTTAAGTGCTAAAAATGTGGTGCTAGTAAGCAAATAATCTCAGTGTATTCACCAAGTGATGTTGAAATCACAGTTGTTGTAAGAACAGAAACCGGAGACAAGGAATATACTGTACTTGCAGGCGATGTCTTTGATTTACAATTTAATGGCTTTGGTGCAAATGCTCAATGCTATCTTGCAGGCTTAAAGGCAACTGGCGAATTTACTGCTGAACAAATTGTATCAATTGATATTCCTATAGGCATTGTTGAATTTAATGGCTTTGCAAATGAAACACTTGAGACAATTAATATTCTTGACGGTGCCAGTGTTACAATAGCTGACCTTTCACAAATGAAGGGGCTTAAGAATATCAATATCGGCGTATCAACAGTTTTATTCCGTTCCGTTTCTACAAGCAGTGTAATCGAATCAATCTCTTCTAATTCAGCAGGCGCTGTGGTTACATTTACCAGCAATTGCTTTAAGGATGTAGCTTCTGTAAAAGATTTAAATATGGTGGCTGGTAGCACCTATAAATTTGAAACAAATGCATTTAATAATGCAGGCTTAATAAAGGTAGTTTTCCCTGATGATAGCAATATCCAATTCAATGGCGATGCCGTATTCTACGGCTGTCCTAATTTGACATATGCTTATTTCGGTTATAATTGCCTTGCTGACAAGAAAATTTACAGAAAGCCATTTGACTGCTGTTATTCACTTGAAACAGTTGTTTTAATGGATATTGTATATATCGACCAATATACCTTCTGCTGTAACGGTAATGCAAGCTCGACAGCAAGCCATAGAGAGGGCAAGGGCTTAAATTCCGGAGCTCTTAATGTATATAGCCACAGTGAAACGATGAGCGTCCATGTAAATACATTTGCGAACAGAGGAGTTTTAGGTGTAAATTTCTATAGTCTAGCTAATATAACATCTCTGTCAAACTGTGCTTATACTATTTATGCAGGACTTCCACACGCATACTCACTAAAAACTATTACAGAATCTAACTGTGTAACTCAAGGAACAGCAAGCTATGTAACATCTTGCCCTTGTGGTGTTGATTATCGTGAGAATTCTTTCACAACATACTCAACACTAGACAGTGCGCTAAACAATGTTGCAAACGAGGCTTACGGTACAGATATAGCATATTTGCCACTATCCGAGGAGCATACCGATAGCGATATTATAAACAATGTTGTATTTGAAAATGGATATTTAAATCTTGGCAAAAAGTCCTTTAAGTGTCTATATTGTGATGAAACAATAGGCACAGAGGAGGAGGCTAGCTTCCCGGCACTATTCTTATTCAATGGCTACTCAATGCCGGAGGATGGAGACTATGTAATAACTGTCGGCTATTCTGTAAATATTGAGGAAGTTGAGCAATATGAAGCTATAACAGGCAAAACGCTTGAATACGGTGTAGTATGTGCAATAGCCGAAAAGCTTAACGGCAAAGCTCCGCTTGACGAAAGTCTAGAGGGAGTTCCTGTTATTAAGTCTTCAATCGACAAAAAATTTGCATCCTTTGACTTTATTTTATCAGGCTTTAGCAGCGAACTGCTTGATTTAGCAGTAGTAATGTCAGCATATGTAATTGACGGTGATAAGGTAGTATACTTACAGGAAACACAGGTAGAAATACCGGAATCAATTTCAATCAATAAGTATATAACTGATAATACACCAGTTGTACCGGAAAC
>JAGAJV010000094.1 GCA_017625915.1 Clostridia bacterium | reverse complement strand
AAGCTATGCTAAAATATATACTTAAAAGATTAGGACTTTCGATACTTATCTTGCTTGGCGTATCTCTAATTATCTATACATTAATCAGATGTATGCCTGTAAGCTTTATCGACGATAAAATAGCACAGCTAAGCCAAGGCGGAGCAACAATTCCTGAGGAAACCGTGGAGAATATGAAAAAGCTCTACGGCCTCGAGGATGATTCCTTTAAGGGAATTATTAAGGGTTATTTTAACTGGCTTGGAAATCTGTGCAAATTTGATTTTGGAACAAGCTTTAAATACGGTGTTCCCGTAACTCAAGTAATTAAGGAGCATATGGGAGTATCCTTTGCAGTTGCATTAATTGCTACTATATTTGAATTTATGATAGCAATTCCGCTGGGTGTAACTGCTGCAACGCATCAATATTCAATTCGTGACTATGTTGTAACAATTTTAGTTATGATAGGTATTTCATTACCGTCCTTCTTCTTTGGACAGCTTTTAAAGGATGTTTTCGCTATGAAGCTGGGATGGTTCCCGCCATCGGGTATTTTAGATGCAACGCAAAGCTTAAGCGGCGGAGCGCTACTTATGGACTATGCCAGACATATGTTCATACCAATATTAACTGTTGTAATATTAAGCATAGGCGGAAGAATGAGAATGACAAGAACAAATATGCTTGAGGTTCTCAATTCCGACTATATAAGAACAGCTCGTGCTAAGGGACTTAAGGAAAAGAAGGTTATCTATAAGCACGCATTCAGAAACACATTAATTCCACTTGTAACATCACTTGCAGGACTACTTCCATCACTGTTCTCAGGTGCAATTATCACCGAGCAGGTATTCGATTTACCGGGTATCGGTAATAAGGCATTCCAGGCGATGGTAGCTGCCGATATTCCATTTATTATGGGCTATAATATGTTCCTTGCGTTACTTAGTGTAATAGGTGTATTGCTAGCTGACCTTATGTACGCTTGGGTTGACCCAAGAGTAAAGCTTTCATAAGTGAGGTAGGCTATGCAAAATAATGAAATTTTAGAGAGGGAGGATGCTATGAATACAGAAATTGAAGGCCAAGACAGAATTGGCAGAAGATGCGCTATGCTTTCAGGCATCCATACCTATGACGGTAATAAAAAATATGTTCTACATAATAAGGGAACTGTATTAACAGCTAGAAAGGAAGCAGATGCAGAAAAGGACGCTGATGTGCTTCACGAAAACACAATCAAGCTTATGTCACCTATGCAAATGGTGCTTCGCAGATTTTTCCGTTCCAAGCTAAGTATTGTAGGACTTGTAATGATAGTTGCACTATTTTTATTCTGCTGGCTGGGACCTGTAATTTACACAAGCTGGGACTCAACCGAGGTTGATAATTCAGGTAAGGTAGAATATACCTATACACCGGTTAAGGATAGCGAGGGCAACATTTTATTCTATCAGGTTGTAGAAACAGGCAAAACAAATAACTTCTTTGCAAAGCCGGATAGCTCTCACCCAATGGGTACAGACAAAAACGGCCGTGATGTTCTGGCAAGACTTATGGTTGGCGGTAGAATTTCACTTGCAATCAGCTTCTTGTCCGTTTTCGCAATCACATTATTCGGTGTAATTTTTGGCGGTCTTGCAGGCTATTTTGGCGGAGCAATTGATAATATCATAATGAGAATTTGTGATATTTTAATGTGTCTGCCGGGCTTCCCGATCCTACTTATTGTAGGTACACTTGTTGAAGCTGCCGGTATTGACCTTCAATATAGAATTTACTACCTGATGGGCTTCTTAACGCTTATTTCATGGTCAGGCACTGCCCGTCTTGTAAGAGGACAAATTCTATCTCTTCGTGAGCAGGAATATATGGTTGCTGCCGAGGCTATGGGATACTCAACAGGCCGTAAAATCTTTAAGCATCTTGTACCAAACGTAATGCCTCAGCTTATCGTTCAAATGACCTTAAGCCTTGGTAGTATGATTCTTTATGAGGCGTCCCTTTCCTACTTAGGACTTGGCGCACCTGAGGAATTTGCCGCATGGGGTACAATGATTAACTCTGCAAACGATGTAAACATTCTTCAAAACTACTTTAATATATGGGGACCTCCAGGCATCTGCATTATTATTGCTGTTTTAGGCTTCAACTTTGTTGGTGACGGTCTAAGAGATGCTCTTGACCCTAAGATGAGGAGGTAACTATGGCAGAAAAGCATTATTTAACAGGTAAAGAAATTCGCAAAATAGCTAAGGCAAACAAAAAGGCTATGATGGCCCTTGAAAAAGAGAAGTGGAAGAAGAAGCCTGAGAGCGAATTTACAGCTCAAATGAAGGATGATAAAAACATTCTTGAAATCGACAATCTGAATACATACTTCTTCACCGACCAAGGTGTTGTAAAGGCTGTAAACGGTGTTTCATTTAATATTCCTCTGCACGCAACTGTAGGTATCGTTGGTGAGAGTGGCTGCGGTAAAAGCGTTACAAGTATGTCTGTAATGCGTCTTTTACAGGGCCCGCAGGGACAAATTGCCTCCGGCTCAATTCGCTTTAAATCATCTGACTTTAAGCGTGACGAAAAGGGCAATCCTATCCCAACAGGCACACATAACCTGGACGGTACACCAAAGTACTATATGGAGGAAAAGGTTTACGATATTGCCAAAATGCCTATGAACGAAATTCATAGAATCAGAGGCAGACAAATATCAATGATTTTCCAAGAGCCAATGACTTCCTTAAACCCTGTGTTTACAATTGGTAATCAGCTTGACGAGGTTACCTTTATTCACCAACCGGGCGCAACTAAGGAGAGCGCTAAGGCTAAATCTCTTGAAATGCTTAATTTAGTAGGTATTGCAGCGCCTGAGCGTGTCTATAATTCCTACCCACACGAGCTTTCAGGCGGTATGAGACAAAGAGTTATGATTTCTATGGCGCTTGCCTGCAACCCAAGACTGATTATTGCAGACGAGCCTACAACAGCTCTTGATGTAACTATCCAAGCGCAGATTCTTGAGCTTCTTCGCGACCTTAAGGACAAGATGGACGGCTCTATTATGCTTATCACCCACGACCTTGGCGTTATTGCAGAAATGGCGGACTACGTGGTTGTAATGTACGCAGGACGAGTTATCGAAATGGGCACTGTAAGAGAAATTTTCCATAACCCAATGCATCCATATACAGTAGGCCTACAGAAATCAAAGCCTACAATGCAATCAGATACAGACACACTATTTAATATACCCGGCAATGTACCTAACCCAATTAATATGCCAAAGCATTGCTTCTTTAAGGAGCGCTGCGACAAGTGTATTAAAAAATGCTCAGGGGAGTATCCGGGAATGATAAAGGTAAGCGATACTCACTTCGTTGCCTGTCACCTATATGACGAGGAGGAGCAAAATGGCTGAGAAATTTAAAAATGAAAATTTAACCAATGCTTCTCAAAACGAGTATCAAGCAGAAATTGAAGCAGAAAAAGCTGAAAGAGAAGCAAGAATTAAGGCTGATATGGAAAAGCCATTTGATAAGGATGCGCTTCTAGAGGTAAGACACCTAAGAAAAACCTTCCCGATTCAGAAATCAATTACAGGTAAGGTTTTAAAGGAGCTTATCGCGGTTGATGACGCTTCCTTTACATTAAAAGCAGGAGAAACCTTAGGTATCGTTGGAGAATCGGGCTGCGGTAAAACTACAATGGGTAGAACTATTTTAAAGCTACACCCATCAAACGGCGGTCAGATTATATTTGGCGGTGAGGACATTACTAACTATAATACAAAGCAAATGCGACCTATCCGTACAAAAATGCAAATCATTTTCCAAGACCCATATTCCTCCCTTCCACCAAGAAGCACAGTTGGCGATATTCTATCCGAGCCTGTTTTGGTTCATAATATCGTTCCAAAAAATCAGGTTAAGGAATATGTAATGGACTTAATGGAAAAGTGCGGTCTCCGTGATTACTACTACGAAAGATACCCACACGAGTTTTCAGGCGGTCAAAGACAGAGAATTTGTATCGCAAGAGCGCTCTCGGTAAAGCCTGAGCTTGTTATCTGTGACGAGCCTGTTTCAGCCCTTGACGTGTCCATTCAAGCACAAATTATCAATCTTTTAAAGGACCTTCAAAAGTCAATGGGACTTACATATTTGTTCATTTCCCACGACTTGTCCGTTGTAAAGTTTATTTCTGATAAAATTGGCGTTATGTATCTTGGCTCAATGGTTGAGTATGGAGCTAAAAAGGATATTTTTGATAATCCGTTACACCCATATACAAGAGCGTTATTCTCAGCCATACCAAATCCAAATCCGGACATAAAAATGAACAGAATTGTGCTAAATGGCGATATCCCATCTCCGGCAAACCAACCTAAGGGCTGTAAATTCCATACCCGTTGCCCACAGGCTATGGAAATTTGTAAGCACGTTTGCCCTAAGTACAAAGAGTACGAGCCGGGACATTTCACTGCGTGCCACTTGTTTAATGCGGAGCATTAAACAGCTAAATTTGCGTAAACGCAAGCTAAATTCAGCGAGCTGAGCTAAATTTGCAAGCGAGCTAAATTGGCTACGCCAGCTAAAATAGCAAATTTAATTTAGCTTCACGAAGTGAAATTTAGCTAACGCGAATGAATGTGAGCGTTAATTTAGCTGCGAAGCATAGCGAAGTAATTTAGCTAAAACCATAAAATTGTAAGAGGTAATATTATGGCGGATAGTGTAATGCTTAATAGCGCAAGATCCTTTGCGGTGACAACAGTAGATATATGTCGTATGATAAGGGGACGAAAAAAGGAAGGCGTGCTTGCTAATCAGTTGATTCGCTCAGGCACTTCAATTGGTGCCAATATATATGAATCTAAGTATGCACAAAGCACAGCTGATTTCATATCAAAAATGCAGATAGCTTTGAAAGAGTGTTATGAGACGGAATATTGGTTAGATTTATTATATGATACAAAATGCATTACAGAAAACGAATATAAACCACTTAGAAATCAATGTGGCTCAATTCGCCGTATGCTAATTGCATCTATCAATACTGCAAGGTCAAAGCTTGATTAAATTTAAGAAAGGCAATCCAATGAGCAAGGGAAAAAACAGCAAAAAGAAAAAGGTAACATATATAGACGACGGCAGAACAATTGCCGATATGTCAGGCGTAGGTAAGAAAAAACCAGAAAAAAAGCTGGATAATCTGGACAGACCTAAATCTGACTTTAAATCACAATGGAATACCTATTGGAGCACTGTCAAAATGATGCTTCTGCCAATGCTCGTTGTAATCGGCATTATCTGTGTCGCCTTTGGACTTATGTACCTATTAATGTAATAAATACAAGCGAACCGTTTTGGTTCGCTTGTATTTTTAATGCACGCTTGCGTGCAATTCATGGCAACGCCAATTCATGATGAAATCAATTCATGCAACTTGTTGCAATTCATTCTTCATTTTTTAATGAATTGTTGCTTTGCAACATAAATTGATACTTCGTATCATGAATTGCTCTGCGAACATGAATTGAAGCTACGCTTCATGAATTGCTTCGCATTATAGTGTTTCATAGCAAAACAAAAACCACAGCCTCGAAAACTGTGGTTTTATTTATGCCTGCGCTTGTTGTCAGTTTGTCCTAATAGGTAGTCAATGCTAGTGTTGTAAAATTTCGCTAATTTTATTAAGACATCTGTTGGAATGTCATTTTCGCCGGTTT
>JAGAJV010000093.1 GCA_017625915.1 Clostridia bacterium | reverse complement strand
TAGCTTAAATTGCTTATCACTTTTAGCCTTAAGCCTTTCACTGTTTTCTACATCCTGTGTCTTATTTCTTTCACCACGTAAAAGCTCGTCTGTGGTAACATCAAAAATTTCAGCAATCAAGGGAATTAGCGAAAGCTCAGGCGTGCACTCGTCGCACTCCCACCTGCTTACAGTCTTATCCGAAACATAAAGTCTTTCTCCAAGCTCCTTTTGAGTCATACCGTTAGCACGCCTTAAAGCCGAAATAAATTTACCAATGGTTTTCTTTTCCATTACCATTCCTCCATAGTGTTTTTTACATTGCTATTCTATCATTCCGTCAGTAAGATTTCCACCATCAACCAAAGGAATTACTCTCACATTGCGAGAATTCTAAAATATATATCATTATATCACATTCAATATAGCATTTCAATAAAATACAAAAAGTGCCACCCTGTGTTAAAAATATAAAGAAACGCTACCACCAAAACGGTTGTAGCGTTTAAAATTAAATCTTTTTTAACACAAAGCTATCGGAAATATGCAAATAATTAGCTAAAACATCAATGCCGTTTTCACATAAATCTGATTGATTTACAGTAGATTTTACATCATTCTTAACCAATGTATAACTTGCCTCGCTTTCCTTTTCAAAGAAAGGATAAACTGTCGCATATTCCTGAATAGGATGCTCGGTGTAGGAATAAACTCTAATTTCATTAAAGTCCTTGTCGTTAAATTGTAGCACCAAAAGAGTAGGGGTATCGCAAAGAATGTGACATTCACTATTTGCCCAAAACTCTCTTTCGCCCTTATATGTGTCGATAAATCCAGCCAATTCCTTAATTGTAGCAGGCGAAACCTGTGTTAAATCACAGCTAACACCAATAGGACCGCCTACCAAGGCATTTTTAATAAAGTCAATGCTTGCCTCCTCAGCTCTTTGCCAGTTAGATGTTGAGCTTAAAATTATTTTTTCTTCCTTGTCCCCAACAGGATATGTAGGGGTAAAGCTCTCAACGCTTCGTATAGTCGCCCATCTTTCGAGCATTGAAGATGGCATACGCTTTAGCGCATTTTTAAATATCTCAAGCTGAGTATATATTCCGTGACTGTCACTCATCCAAAATGAATTAAAGTAAGGCGCATTAGAAAGTGACATTCTGCCACCGCCGCTAGCACAGCACTCTAAATGTAAATTAGGATAATCAGCCTTAATTCTATCTAGGAAATAATTGTAGCCCTCATAGTATTTTACAAAGCTACATCTTGACTTATCGTAATATAGTGGACCATTTAAGTCAAACTTAATAAACTCAACACCATACTTATCGATATTTGATTTTAAAACACCGTAAATAAAGTCACAAGCATCTCTGTTTGCAAAATCAACAAAGCAATGCTCACCCTCAGTTAAATAATATTCGGGATGCTTTTTTACATTCGCGCAGTTAGGATTAGCTCTTTCAATCTCAAACCAAAGACCAAATTTAAGTCCCTTTTCACGCACAGTGTCGGCAAATTCCTTAAGCCTACCTCTCATAGCGCTTTCGTCGGACTCTTGCCAATCGCCAACCACATCCCACCACAATTGAGTCTTGCCAAACCAACCGGCATCAACCGTAAAGTATTCACAGCCAAGCTGTGATGCTCTTTCAAGCTGACAAACAAGACTGTCAAAATCAATATAGTCAAAATGGCTCATCCAGGTATTGTAAACGATAGGCAAGGAATGTGGATGAATTTCATTCCAATATCTATGCAGCTTGTAAGCATCCATATCTAACTTAGACTTAAAGGTGTAATAGAGAATAGTAGGCAAGCATAATTCCTCATTTGGCTTTAGAATGTATCTGAAATCTTGACTTTTAATGCCCAATTCCACATTTACAACCTTATGATCCAAAAACTCGCCGTGACGGCTAACTCTATATTCAAAGCCCGAATTTGACATTATGTGATAGGCAATACCTCTACCGTTTTGCTCATTAAATACTGCCACAAAAGGATTTACATCTTGATTTGTGCGAATTTCGTCACTCATACCAAATATACCGCTAACAAGCGGTTGCCACGCACCAATACCCTCTTTTATGTGCTTGCTTGTCTGTGTGTAAACCTGATATTCGCCACCGTTTAGTACAAATTTTGAAAGCAGAGTGCTAATTTCAATATTCCTATCCGATATATTCTTAATAGTGTCTTTTCTTTCAAAAACCCCCGAGGAGTGTTTGTTTACTACACTTTTTAATTCAATTTCTCTATTTTTGTAGCATACTGTATCGCCACTTTTAGTAACCTCACCGATAGCTCTTTCAAAATCACCGTAAACGGTAAATAAATCTGTTATCTTTTCGTTATACATAATTATCCCTCAATATATACAATGCTATTTCTTTCAAGTCGCATAGTTACCTTGTTGTCCTCAACCTTGTATGTTGTCTTTGGCACATAAGAATTGCTTTCATCTATCAAATAGAATTTAAGCCGGCTTGCATCAAAGCCATCAATGTCTAATGTTACTTTCTTAGCTCCGTCATTATCATTTTCAGAGTAATATGTAACCATTAATCCACACTTATCGCTATTTTTTGCGCCAACAACATAAATATCCTTATCGTCACAGATAGCTTCAATTTGGTTTTCCATCTCATATAAATTAGCATAAATATAGAATGGATAGTAGCCCTTTAGTGGCTCCATAGTGTAAAAATCAAACAGTCCGTTAAATGTACCTGGTCTTGCATCATAATACATTATCATATCAACATCACGGCAGTTTTGACAAGCGCTCATACAAGCCGAGGTAAACGCAGCGCCCTTCATACCGATAATTTGTTTAATTGAATAAACAAATTCGTCGCTCCAGCCGCGCACATAGTTCCATTCGTTTAAATTGGTTTCAGCATTTTCATAACCGCACCTGTCAAGCATTTTTCTTACTCGTGTGCATTTGTCTGTCATATCGTAAGGCTGTGTCCAATACCAATGATAGCTGAAAAAGTCAAGGGGAGTGTCCTTTTTCTTAATTTCCTTAAGGAAAGCTTCGCTCCATTCCTCATCCCCACAGGATGCAGGACCGCCGATCTTTAAATTAGGAAAACGGTTTTTCAAATGCTTAGCCGAGGTAGAGAAAAAGTCCACAAATTCCTCAAATGTACCCTGCCAGCATCTTTTGTTGTTTTCCTCGTGGGCATCAAGGTCAGGCTCATTCCAAATTTCCCAATATTCTATGTCATAATAAAAACCGTCTGCCCAGCCCTCGGTATAGTGTTCAATAATATGCTCACAGATTTCTGCCCATTTCTTAAAATCCTTTGGTGGGAAGGTGTTGTATTTTTTCACCTCATGCTCAATTTTAGAGCCAAGACGGAAAAATGGCTTAGCACCATAATCAATAATTTGCTTCATATATAAATCAGTACAAGCAAAATCATAGCTATTTGGGTCGTTTACATCTGCATCAAAGTCAGGAAAAATGAAATTCACATCAACAGTGTGATTTCCGCCATATCCTGCATAAAATGACGCATCGTGGGTTCTTGCATAAGGAATTCTTGCAGCCTTATATGCATCTTGATTTCCTCTTGTTTGGTCACTGCCGGCAACCACAGGACCGTTGTTCACCGCGTGCATTATTCTTATTTTGTCTATTTCTTTGTTAAAATTAACCTTAATTGTACTCATTATATTTTTCCCTCAATATATACAATGCTATTTCTTTCAAGCCTTAATGTGATTTTGCCATCGTGGAATTTATCAATTAAATCCTCAGCCATTGTTTGATTTATGTCAGTTACATAAATTTTAGCATTACTAAAATCTGCGCCCTCAGTATTTATAGTAACAAATTTAGGTGAAGCATTGTCGTTTTCGCTGTAATATGTAACCATCATTCGCGCATGTTCGTCATTTTTAGAGCAAACAGCATAAATTTCCTTATCGTCGATTTTTGCTTTAACCTGTTTTTTTAGCTCATAAATGTTGGAATAAATAAGGAAAGGATAATATCCCTTAAGCGGTCGCATAGTGTAAAAATCAAACATACCGTTCATGGCGGTAGGTCTTGCATCATAATACATTAGCATATCAATGCTAGGATTTTTCTGCCCCTCAGCCATGCAAGCAGAGGTAAAGGCAGCACCCTTTATACCAATCATTGTTTCAATGCTATATACAAATTCGTCGCCCCAGCCACGTACATAGTTCCATTCGTTTAAAATGCTCTCAGCATTACCGTATCCGTAATTTTTCGCAATTTTAGCAATTCTTGTGCCTTTTTTTGACATTTCCTTAGGCTCAACACCATACCAGTGCCAAGACAAAAAGTCCATAGGAGGATGCGAATCCTTAATTCTTTCAAAAAATCTTTCAAGCCAATCCTCATTCCACGCAATAGCAGGACCGCCAATCTTTAAGTGAGGGAAGCACTTTTTAAGATATGTAGAAGCCACAGTGTAAAACTCTGCAAATTCAGCCTCTGTGCCTTGCCAACAACGCTTGTTAGGGCTGTCGTCTGGGTCTAGGTCAGGCTCATTCCAAATCTCCCAATATTCAATATCAAAATTAAAGCCGTCAGCCCAGCCCTCGGTATAGTGCATTATAATATGCTCGCAAATCTGTGCCCATTTTTTATAGTCTTTAGGCGGAAAAGTACCGTATTTTTTTATATAATGCTCAATCTTTGAGCCAAGACGGTAAAAAGGCTTGGTGCCAAATTCAAAAATTTCCGAAAGATACTTATCAGTACAAGCAAAATCATAGCTTTGTGGGTCGTTTACATCTGCATCAAAGTTAGGGAATATAGCCTGTATATCAACAGTATGCTCACCGCCATATTGCGCGTGAAAGGCTGCATCGTGTGTTCTTGCATAAGGAATACGCGCCGCCCTGTAATAATCCTGATTACCTCTTTTTTGGTCGCCCCTTGTAACATGAGGACCATTATTCACCGCATGCATCGGCTTAATTTTTCCCGACACCTTATTAAAATTTACATTAATACTGCTCATTAGAAAAAAGCTCCTTGGAGATATATAATATGCTATCCTTATTTTAATATACTAATAAAATAAAGTCAATATATAAATAAAAAATAACCTAAGGTTGACAGATGTAAACCACAGGTTTCTTGATTTTCAATAAGCCATATGATATACTGTGACCATAAAGGAGGATTTTTTATGAAACGCAGTTTAATAAGAATAATAACACTTGTCATATTTATTATAACAATTTTAATGATCTCGTCTTGTTTTGTGTTCTGCGCAGGATGTGCGACGCTTTCTTGTGCTTCTTGCTCATCTTGTATGTCATCTTGTGAAGACGGTCATCATGGTACACGCGATGATTTTCCATACGTGCTTTTTGGCAGTAATTTGCTTGAAAACGATAATTTTATTTTAGTAAGCAACTTGTCAAATAACGGAGTGCATCAATCTAATTGCTTTTTCATTAATAAGCAAACAAAAGATATATTTGAAGTGAAGTATAATGATTTGTACGACTCACACAATTTTAAAGAATTTACGTATCAATTTGAATTTACAGAAAACGGTTTCAAACAGTATGCAATAAACAGAACACCGAAATATAACGTTGACACCGGCAAAATTGACCATTACGAATACTACAAAATAATGATAGAGTTTGATAGTAAAGCAACTGAAATCAACCGAATACAAGAAAACGAGCTTTTAGCCGAAGAACGAGCACTAAAAATGATGGATACCCCAATATTCAATACGGAAGACGGATTTTTAATTGCCGAAGAATATCCATCATCCGACTTCAATTTTGAAAATATGCCCGTAGCCAAAAAAGCAATCTATGATTACGGTGTATCTACTACCGTAATTACCGATGAAGCAGACAATTTCTACTACACAACCATAGCAACAAAAGTAATTAATAACAAAACATATTTTTCAATCTCTTACTGTAATAAACATCATATATTCTTTTCAACAAGAGAAGACTTTAGAGGCACTTATAATTCATCATACGGTTATTACGATGAAACTGAAAAACAAATCAAAATTTTACACACAGTAGAAGATGAAGAAATGATAGTTTTCTTTAATGAAAAATCAATCATAACGTTAAATACAAATAATCAAATACATATTTACCATACGGAAAACTACGAAAAGAAATTAGTAGGCACCTACGAAAATGAAAAAGAAATAACCTATATCGTCCCTCTTGACACGGGTGTACTTATGTACAATAACGATTATTCGGAAACAGAAAATTGTTATATAAAAAACTTTGTTTTCATAAACGATAACGGCGAGGTCTTAATTGAAAAATCAGTAAAAGAAACGTGCAAATAAACAAAAACGGAACAGACATTTATGCCTGTTCCGTTCGTATTTTAATTAAATATTGCTACACGCGATCCCCTAAACTCGTTCCTCGTTTTTGGGAATCCCTACGCAGCTTGGAGACAGGGGACGGTTCGAAACCACTGAAAAAGTAGTCAAAAACAAGTTCTGTCAAATGTAAATTCGTTGAAAATTCGTGTAAAAAGATAATTTTTTGGTAAGCACGCAAAAATGTGGAAAAACGGCGGAAATATTGAG
>JAGAJV010000092.1 GCA_017625915.1 Clostridia bacterium | reverse complement strand
TATGACGGACAAATTGCGCTTGTTAGTGTAATAGAGGGCAAAAAGCAGATTTCAATTGGCGATATTGTAAAAAAAGGCGATTTATTAATTTCTGGTGTCCTTGATTCACAATCTCAAGGCGTTAGATATGTAAATGCTAAGGGGAGCATACAAGCATATGTAAATAAAGAGATAAAAATTGAAATGCCATATCAAAACACAGAAAAAGTTGTTTCCAATAGAGTTCATAGACAAAAAATATATAGAATATTTAATAAAAATATATTTTTTTCTTTAAAGTATAGAAATTATAGTGACTTTTGTGATACAATAGAGAAAACAGAGCAAATAATGCTTTTTAATAAGGTAAAATTACCCATTTATTGCACTACAACACTTTTTTACGAATATGAATATCAAGATGTTATCTATACAAAAGAACAGGTTGTAGATTTAGCATTTAAAAAATTGAGAGAAAAAATGGACATTGAACTTCAAAATGCAGAGCTTATTTCAAAAAACATAACAACATTCTATGATGAGAACGGGTTTTATATTGATTGTGATCTTTATTGTTTAGAGGATATTGCAAGTAGTTTAGAATTTGAAGTTGAAAATTACGGAGGATAAAATGTCAGAAAAAACATTAACCACATCATCACCTAGTGTAACAAGTGCTATTTTTGGTACCTGCGATGCAAATGTTAATGCTATTGAAAATGCATTTGATGTAAGAATCGTGAATAGACCATTAAATAATGATTTGGGTGATTGCATTACTATTTCTGGGGATAGCGAAAATATAGATAATGCATATGAGGTTTTACTATATCTCAAAAAGATGGCTGAAATGAACAGTGTAATAACTGACCAAACAGTTGATTATGTAATTTCTACCGTAGCTGATAATCGCACCTCTGAATTAAACGAGCTTGACGATGATTGCTTTTGTGTAAGTGCAAGAGGTAAGCCGATCAAGGCAAAAACAGTTGGTCAAAAGCGCTATATTAATGCAATAAAGTCAAATACTGTTACCTTAGGTATTGGTCCTGCTGGTACAGGAAAAACCTTTTTAGCAGTAGCAATGGCAACAAAGGCATTAAGAAGCAAGGAAATAAGCAGAATTATATTAACTCGTCCAGCCGTGGAGGCAGGTGAGCGACTTGGGTTTTTACCAGGAGATTTGCAAAGCAAGATAGACCCATATCTTCGTCCGCTTTATGATGCTTTATATGAAATGCTAGGTCCTGAAAATTGTACAAAGTATATGGAAAAAATGATAATAGAAATTGCACCTCTTGCTTATATGAGAGGTAGAACACTTGACGATTCTTTTATCATTCTTGACGAAGCACAAAATACAACGCCAGAGCAAATGAAAATGTTTTTAACTCGTATAGGTTTTAATTCTAAGGTTGTTGTAACAGGAGATCTGTCACAAACAGACTTGCCTGACGGCAAAAAGAGTGGTCTTGGTGAGGCAGTTAAGATTTTAAATGATATTGACGGAATCGCTATACATCAATTCACTGAAAAGGATGTAGTAAGACATAAGCTTGTGCAAAAAATTATTGTAGCTTATGAAAAGTATGAAAAAGAGCAGAAAAATAAAAGAAAAGGTAATACAAAATGAATTTAACTGTAGATTTTAAGGACGAACAGGAAATATATGAAATTAGGGTAGCTATGAAAGCTATTATAAGAAAAGCAATCTTTAATACCTTGGTTTATGAGGGTTTTGATAAAGATGTAGAGGTGTCTGTTACTTTTACGGATAACGATAAAATAAGAGAGCTTAATAATAAATATCGTGGCAAGGATACTCCAACCGATGTGTTGTCCTTTCCAATGTTTGATAGCTTTGACGAAATGATGTATATGGACATAGTTCCACTTGGTGATATTGTCATTTCTCTTGAAAAAGCAAAAGAGCAAGCGCATAACCTTTTTCATGGTAGCTATCACGAGCTCGCATTTTTAAGTATCCATTCAACTTTACATCTTTTAGGTTACGACCACGAAACCTCGAAAGAAGATGAAGAGGATATGTTTAGACGACAAAAAGAAATTATGGAGATAATAGGATTTTAATGAGAAAGACAGCGTTTATTTCAATAGTTGGAAGGCCAAATGTGGGTAAAAGCACATTATTAAATGCAATTTTAGGCGAAAAGATTGCAATTGTATCATCTAAACCACAAACAACAAGAAACAGGATAACAGGTATCTATACAAAGGACGAAAAACAAATTATTTTTGTTGATACGCCTGGCTTTCAAAAGCCAAGAACAAAGCTTGGCGATTATATGCTCGCGGCATCAACTGCATCTATTGGTGGCTCTGATGCAATAATTTTGATTGCTGATGTATCATATCCTTTAGGCGAAATCGAAAAGAATATATTAGAAAAAATCAAAGCGTCAAAGCTTCCTTGTATATTAGTTTTAAATAAAACTGATATGTCAACGCCTGAAAAAATAGCAAAAGCAATTTCCGAATATGATGCTTATTATAAATTTGATGCGGTAGTTCCTACAAGCGCATCAAAGGGACATGGTGTTGATGCAGTAATCAAGGAGTGCTCAAAGTACCTAACTGAAAGCGAGTGGTTTTTTCCTGACGATATAATTACTGATCAACCAGAAAAAACAATTGTCGCAGAAACTATTCGCGAAAAGATTCTTCGCATATTAAGTGACGAGATTCCACACGGCACAGCTGTTGTTATTGAGGAATTTAAGGATAACGGAAATATTATAAAGGTGAGAGCCGAGATTTATTGCGAAAAAGCCTCACATAAAGGTATAATTATCGGCAAAAACGGAGAAACACTTAAAAGGATTGGCTCATATGCGCGAGAAGACCTTGAGCGCTTCTTTGGTGTACAGGTATATTTAAATCTATGGGTTAAGGTAAAGGAAAAATGGAGAGATAGCACACTTAATCTTAATAACCTTGGCTATAATCTTAAGGAGTTTAAATGACAGAAATCAAGGTAAACGGTCTTGTACTGTTTGATAGAGAAATTGGAGAAAATGATAAGCTTCTTACAGTTTTAACCGAAAGATACGGCAAACTATTTGTAATCGCCAAGGGAGCGAAAAGCATAAAGAACAGAAATATGTGCTGTACGCATATATTTTCATACGCCAGCTTTGGTATTAGACGCAAGGGGAATTATTACTATCTTGTTGATAGTGATTTAATTGAAAACTTTTTCAATATAAGAAATGATATTTTAAAGCTAACCTTAGCCTCATATGTATGTGATGTCGTAAATCATGT
>JAGAJV010000091.1 GCA_017625915.1 Clostridia bacterium | reverse complement strand
GTATGTGATGTCGTAAATCATGTAGCCCAAGAGGGAGTTTGTGAGGACGATATTTTAAGGCTTGCTTTAAATACCATTTATGCTATATCTAAGGATAAATATGAGCTTGAAGCAATAAGAGCTGCTTTTCAACTTAGAATAGTGTCTGAAATAGGAATGTCCCCCGATGTTTATACTTGCTCAAAATGTGGCTGTGAGAATGTTTCATCAGGATACTTAGATCTTATTGACGGAGTTATAGTTTGCGACGAGTGCAGAAAAAACAATTATTTTTCAATGGAGGAAAATCCCTTTACTGAAAGAGGCTTGCAAAAGCCGATTGCATTGTTTAATAATTCAATTTTAGACGCAATAAAATATATTATCAATTCCGATATAAAAAGATTTTTGTCCTTTAGCTTAGAGGGCAACGAATGGAAGCTGCTTTATGATTTAAGCGAAAAGTTTTTATTAAATCAGCTTGAAAGAAGCTTTTATTCACTTGAATTTTATAAATCACTTATGTAAATTAGGAGAAAAATGTTAAATGTAAATAGAGCCATAAGAATATTAGAGTTTGACAAGATTCGAGAAATGCTTGCTTCTGTAGCATCTACTGAGGGGGCTAAAAAAAGAGCACTTACCTTGTTGCCAACATCTAATATTGAGGCTGTAAAAAGAAGACAAAATTATACAGCAGATGCAAAGCATATGGCAGGAATTAAGGGCGCACCATCCTTTAATAACATCCCTGATATACTTGATTCTGTTGAAAAGGCAGAAAAAAATTCAATTCTGTCACCAAGGGAAATTTTAGATGTAGCATCCGTTCTTCATACGTCAAGATTATTACTTGAATATATTCACTCTGATGCAATAAAGCCTTGTCAGCTTTCTGTAATATTTGAAGCGTTAGTGCCTAATAAAGCATTAGAATCCAAAATATACAAGGCTATTATTGGTGAGGACTTAATTAGCGACGAGGCTAGCCCTCAGCTTGCTGATATCCGTCGAAAAATCAGATATCAGACAAACAGAATTAGAGAGATTCTGCAAAGCTATGTAACGGGTGAAAGAGCAAAGCACCTAAGAGAAGCTATAATTACTATGCGTAATGGTAGATATGTTTTGCCTGTTAAAACCGAGGATAAAAACGAAATTAAGGGACTTATTCATGATACATCAGGCACAGGCGCTACATTGTTTATTGAGCCTATTGCAGTTGTTGAAGCTAATAATGAACTAAGAACATTATTCGGTGAGGAGCAATCAGAAATTGAAAGAATTTTATCTGATTTTTCTACTCAAATTTCTGATTCTGCATTACAGATTACAAATAACTACAGAAGCATTACAGAAATTGCGTTTTATTTTGCATGCGCTGAGCTTTCCTATAAAATGAATGCGACAGAGCCTGAAATTTGCAATGAAAGAATTATATCATACACTAAGGCGAGACACCCGCTTTTAGATCCTAAAAAGGTTGTTCCTATAAATGTAGAAATCGGCAATAGCTATAAAATGCTTGTTATTACAGGACCGAACACTGGTGGTAAAACCGTAACCTTAAAAACATTAGGATTGTTTTCCTTAATGGCACAATCTGGCTTGCAAATACCAGCTGATAAAGCTAAAATTTGCATTTTTGACGGAATCTTTCCGGATATAGGCGATGAGCAAAGCATAGAGCAATCTCTATCAACATTCTCGTCTCATATGGTTTCAATCGTAAATATTCTTGAAAATGTTACCAAAAGCTCTCTTGTACTTTTTGACGAGCTAGGCGCGGGCACAGACCCAATTGAGGGCGCTGCGTTAGCTCAATCTATTCTTGAAAAAATGCTTGAGAAAAAGCTTATATGTGCTGCTACTACTCACTACGCTGAATTAAAGGCGTTTGCATTAAATACCGAAAATGTATCCAATGCTTCCTGTGAGTTTGATATAAATACCTTAAAGCCAACCTATAAATTAATTATTGGCTCACCGGGAAAATCAAATGCTTTTCTTATTTCAAATAAGCTTGGCATTTCAAATGAGATAATCGGTAGAGCCAAGGAGCTAATATCTGACGATAGTCGGAGCTTTGAAGCGGTTATTGAAAGACTTGAAAAAACAAGAATTGAGCTTGAAAAAGAAAAAAG
>JAGAJV010000090.1 GCA_017625915.1 Clostridia bacterium | reverse complement strand
ATTGAGGCTATTTCAAATATAACCTATGAGGCGCTGGACAAGGCAGGCGTTGGTCTTTCCGACATTGGCGCAATTTGCGTAACTAACGGCCCCGGGCTTATTGGCGCTTTGCTGGTGGCTGTAAACTTTGCAAAATCACTTGCTTATGCAAATAATATTCCTCTTGTGCCTGTTGACCACATTAAAGGACATGTGGCAGGCAATTATTTAACATATCAAGATTTAAAGCCACCGTTTCTGGCTCTTGTTGTATCGGGTGGCCACACATCGTTTTTTGATGTAAAATCATACACAGAGTATGAGGAAATCGCATCAACCCGTGACGATGCAGCAGGCGAATCCTTTGACAAGGTTGGCAGAGTTATGGGCTTACCCTATCCTGGCGGACATGCTATGGACATTTTAGCCACACAGGGTAACGAAAATGCTATAAAATTTCCTTCCCCTGCAATTCACGGAGATACGCTTGATTTCTCCTTTAGCGGTCTTAAAACTGCTGTAATTAATTATCTTAATACTAAAAATCAAAAATGTGAGGAAATAAACAAGGCAGATGTAGCCGCTTCCTTTACCTACACTGTGGTTGAGGCTATAAAAAGCAAGGTGGCCTTAGCATTTGAAAGGACAGGCTACAAAAAAATCGTGCTTGCAGGCGGTGTTAGCGCAAATACGCATATCCGTGCAGGCATCAGCGAGGTTTGCAAAAAATATAAGGCAGACTTTTACGCGCCACAAATGTCACTATGTGGCGATAATGCAGCTATGATTGGCGCACAGGGATACTATGAATTTTTAGACGGCAAATTGGCTGACGAGAGCTTGAATGCTTATCCAAGCTAAAGCATTTTATGGCGAAGCCAATTCACGGCCAAAGGTCAATTCATGCACTTGTTGCAATTCATGCGTTAGCAATTCATTTTTCATTAATGAATTTTCGCTTTGCGAAATGAATTAAGGCAAGCCTCATGAATTATTCTGCGAACATGAATTGAAGCTTAGCTTCATGAATTGTTGCGTTGCAACATTAAATACGCACTATGCGTGACTTTGGAGTAAAATATGAAAATAGAAATAAAATACACAGGCAGTATATTAAATCTGCCCTCCCGTGTGGCTGATTTAGCCCCTACGGTTAGTAAAGAGGATTTGCAAACAATCATTTGTTTGTTTGGATATAGTGAATATTACTCTAGCTTTGAAAATGCTATTCCACTAATTGCTGAAAAGCTAACAATTAGCTGTGAGGATGTAAAAGGCTCGCTTGCCTTTTGGGCTAAGGCAGGGGTTATTTCCGTTGATGGCTTAGGTGAATTTGAAGCTAAAATGATAACTGACACCTCATCAAACGGTATGCCTAGCTACACAGGCGCTCAAATTGAGGCTTACATAGCTAAAAACAAGCGAATTGGCGAGTTATTTAAGGAATGTCAGGACCTGCTTGGCAAGACCTTTAACAAGCACGATTACGACAATGTTATTAATTTAAAGGAATATTACAGATTTAGCAGTGCTTATATTCTTTTACTGCTTGCCCACTGTGTTGACATTGGCAAGACTAACTGGGCATATATAAGAAAGCTTGCCAGCGAGTTTTACGACAACGGAATTGATACATATAAGAAGCTTGAAACGCATTTCGCTGACAGAAAGAATGAAAAATCACTTGAATATAAGATTAGAAAGCTATTTGGCATAGGCGAGCGAGAATTTATTAAAACCGAGCGAGCTGTTTTTGAAAAATGGATTGAAAACGGAATTGACTTTGAGCTTATCGGGCTTGCTTACGAGATTACTATTGAAAAAACAGGTAAATCCTCGCCAAGATATGCTAATAAAATAATTGAAAATTGGATGTCAAGCGGAATAAAAACAGCCGAGGAGGCAAAAGAGGCGCAAAGCAAATATAAAAGCAAGCAAAGGGAGGAAACCTTTGATGCTGACGATTTCTTTGAGGCAGCTCTTAAGCGCTCCTACAGTGATATGGAGGACGACGATTAATGGGATATTCCAGAAAGAATGTTACCGCAGTATATGAGGAATTTGAAAGAAGGCGCAACGAAAATAAGGCTATAAGAGATGACAGGCTTTTTGAGGTTTATTCTCGCTCACCGGAAATTAAGGAAATTGACAAGGCGCTATCCCGTGTGGGTCTTGAAATTTTTGGCGCTACAATGCAGGGTAAGGCCGGTCTTAAGGAGCGCTTACAGGATTTGCGTGAAAAAAATGAGGCGCTGCAAAAAAGACGGGCTGAGCTTCTTTGCGATTTAGGCTATGATGCTGATTATACCGACTTAAGGTATGATTGCCCACTATGTCAGGATACAGGCTACGAGGGCGCTAAAATGTGCTCCTGCCTTAAAAACGCGCTAACCTTAAAGGGCTATGAAAGCTCGGGAATTTCTAATCTTTTAAAATCTCAATGCTTTGAAAATTTCTCTCTTGATGTGTACCCACAGGAATGTCAGGAGGTAATGAAGCATAACTATAAAAAGCTACATAAATTTGCTGACAATTTTGAAGAAAATAAGGAATTTTTCTTGCTTGCAGGCGGCACAGGTCTTGGCAAAACACATCTTTCCACATCTGTTGCAAAATCTCTTATTGAAAAGGGCTACGATGTAGTTTATGAGCTGGCGCAAAATATTTTTTCCGATTTTGATAAGGACAGATTCAGAGATAGATTTGGGGACACGGACTCTCTTTCGGAAAAATATTTGGAATGTGATTTATTAATTATTGACGATTTAGGCACGGAAATTATTACAAACAGCACAGTTTCATACCTATATAATATAATCAATACAAGAATTAACAAAAGACTGCCTATAATTATCAGCACAAATTTAAATGCTAAGGAAATTAAATCTATGTACCACGAAAGAATAACAAGCCGTCTTTTCGGCGAGTTTACTCTTGTAAAATTCGAGGGTACGGATATAAGAAGAAAAAAATTAACTTAAACAGCAAATAAGGAGCACACAAGTGCTCCTTATTTGATTATTAAAATCGAAATTAAGATGCTTCTATATCTACCGATAAAACCAAGTTCTTCGTGCTATCTATGGAGTTTGGATTATACATAGAATATACCACCAAATAAGGTACACCGGCTTCCAAATATTTTATCAAAAGCGGATTACTTCCCTCTCCGGAATCATCGTTTCTATCAACATTTACAACTGTTATATCACTTGATCTCGGATCAATAACATAGATATAAGTATCATAATCACTAAAAATTTCAAACCTATAATTTCTTGATTGCGTTGTCGTAAATGTTACAGCCTCTACATACCCCTTTTCTGCAAGATAGGTATATAGTGAAAATCCTCCACTACTGTTAAAACTAGCAAGATCTTCATATTGTGTTAAATTACTTATTCCGTTTTTCAAGTCCCCCTTACAAGGCATAATTGCAAGTCTTGTTTTGCCATATGCTCCTGAGCTGTAAAATTTAACTCTTATTTTATATTCGACATTTGCTTCCACCTCATAATCAATCAGGGCATTCAAAGAATATCCTTTATCGTCTGTATCGCTTCGACCCTTTAGCAATGTGCCATCTGCTGAATAAATTTCAATAACTGTGTCCTTTTCGCCAAAGGTTTGAATCAGTTTTAATCCACTAGTAGCAAACGTTACATCAAAATCACAATATCCACCCTTATCTAGCTTTACAGTATATTGAGTTAATCTATTTGATGCAGAAATATCAATATCATAATTATTTGTCATAGTAATAGGATAATATTTTGATGGATATGGACCACTAACAGGCTCTCCTGTACGATAAGAACGAACAACCGCATTAATAGTGAATGTTCCACCGTAATCCTTAATCGCCTCATTCCATACATCTCTTGGCACTGTGTAGGTGTATGTTGTATCGTAATTTTGAGTGTTTGAAATTGTCGGTGTAGAGCAAATATAGTTATTATAATTATCGTAAAAGGCAACATCAAACATATTATTTGGATTGCTTTGACTTCCGTTCACTATCCACGTCAACCTTGGAGCAGCTTTATAATTTTCTACGCTTGATATATTTGTAATAGTAAGATTTCCGGGCGAAATTTGATGCGCCGCCATAATTTCGCCAACCTTTCCTCTTATCGTTGGATAATATTCATCTATCACATTAACAAAGTCTGTAAGCGTATATGTGCCAGCCTTAGTTGTATAATTCCACCATTGTTGATATGTTGAGGAAATATTATCGTGGGATTCTATTGTACCACTATTATCATACAAATCCCATAATAATGCAGTTACGGCGTATTCCTGTGCTTCGCAGCTATTTGGACCAATAGTT
>JAGAJV010000089.1 GCA_017625915.1 Clostridia bacterium | reverse complement strand
TGGAATTAAGCCACAAAAGCCCGGCTTTGAGGAAGTGATTATTGCACCAAAGCCAACAGACAAGCTAGACCACCTAAGAGCAATTATCCACACAAGGCACGGAAAAATCACATCAAAATGGTATCATATAGGCAACAAAATCCGCTACGAAATCGAAACGCCTGTTGATGCTACCGTAATAATTGACAATAAGCAATATAACCTTACAAAGGGCAAATACATATTCTAACAAAAAAGCACGGAAAAATCCGTGCTTTTTGCGTTATTTTTCAGAAATTAATAAAATACCATTTTCAGCTGGCACAATTTGAATTTTGTCGCCTATGTTAAATCCAAAATGTTTACGCATATCTGCTGGTATAACTATTCTGCCTAGCTTGTCCATTTCTCTTGTTATCACATACTTTTCCATATAATCATCTCCCTTCAGCATAAAATATATGCTATGAGCATATAATACCACGATTGAAGCGAGAAAAGTGTCGAAGTATGTCGCTAAATTACATTTTTTTGAAATTTTTGTTAAAGATTGTTAATGTAGGCATTTAAAATATCAATGGCTGTCTTTCTTTGCTTTGGTGTAAGCTTGCTTAACTTTTCTGTAAGCTCATTGTTTATAATTACACTTGCAGAATTAAGCTCATCACGAAGCAGATAATCAGCTGAAACATCTAGTGCTTCAATTAAATCAATCAAAACGGGTATGCTAGGGGTTTTTTCGCCTCGCTCAATTTCGCCTAAATAAACATTTGAAATATTGGCTTTTTCAGATAGCTTTTCTTGTGTAAGCTTTAGCTTTTTTCTAGCTTCCTTAATTCTTTTACCTAAAGTATTTTGCTCCATAAAAACTCCTATGCTATCAGCATTGATTATATACTAATATTATAGGCTGAAAAGCACCTTTGTTAAACAATCTAAAAGCATATATAATAGGCTTATGGCATATATAAATTAATGAACTGAAAGCTTTTTGCAATTTTAGCAAAAGTTTTCACTATACTGAAAGCTTTTTGCAAATTTAGTAAAAGCTTTCACTATACTGAAAGCTTTTTATATTTTCAGAGAAAACAAAAAACGGCTATTTGCCGTTTTTGTTTGTAATTTGTCAATTTCAACATCTATGCTAACAGCTAGCCACTAAATTACTTTCTTCTATTTACAAAATCCTTAAAGATTTCTGGAATTTTAATATTTTGCGGGCAAACTGCTTGGCAAGCGCCACAGGAAATACAAGCGCTTGGTCGCTTGTTTTCGTCCATTGAATTTAAATTCATAGACACAATAAAGCCACCACCGGAGAACACCTGCTCATTATAAAGTGAAATTAGCTTAGGAATATCAAGTCCCATAGGGCAATATTCGGTGCAATAGCGACAAGATGTGCAGGGCACACATTCGGTCATTTTCTTGCCTAACTTAAGAGAATTTTTAAATTCCTCTTGGTCAAGGGGCTTATATTCGCTAAAGGTAGCGATATTTTCCTTAACCTGTGTAAAATCGGACATACCGGAAAGTGTTACAACAACCTCGTTAATTGCTTGAATAAATCTAAAGGCAAATTCGGGGGCGCTTTCCTCCGGTCTGATTTTTTTAATATAGGACATTTCGCCCTCGCTTAATTTTGCAAGCCTACCACCACGAATTGGCTCCATTACCCATACAGGAATACCCAATTTCTTTAAATACTCAATTTTCCTATTTGCCTCTTGAAACTCATAGTCAAGATAATTTAATTGAATTTGGCAAAATTCCATATGCTCGCCATACTTGTCAAGGTATCTTTTAAAATTATTAAAATCTGCGTGGGTAGAAAAGCCAAGATGCTTAATTCTTCCATTTTTCTTTTGCTCTAAAAGATAGGAAACTGTGCCGTAGCTTTCGTCAAGATAATATTCGATATTAGCCTCGCAAACATTATGTACAAGGTAGAAATCAAAATACTCCACCTGACATTTTTCTAGCTGCTTTTCAAAAATTTCCTTTACCTTGCCCATATTATTTATATCATAGCCCGGGAATTTTGTAGCAAGATAAAAGCTATCTCTTGGGTGATTTTTAAGAGCAATACCAACGGAAATTTCACTCATTCCGTTATGATAGCCCCAAGCAGTATCAAAGTAATTTACACCGCTTTTAATAGCATAATCAAACATTTCATTAACCTTTTCTTGGTCAATTTTTGATATATCCCCATCTATAGTCGGTAAACGCATTGTGCCAAAGCCAAGGGTTGATAATTTTAAATCTTGAAAATTCTTGTAAATCATAACAAGCTCCTTACATTTGATAATTTAATTTTACCACCCAACTATTAAGTTTTCAAGTATTTTATATAAGCATAAATAGAAAATATATGTCAAAGATAAAATAAAGAAACAAAAAAGGAGAGTTTATGAGCAATAGATTAGAATTTGAGGTAAGCCCCTACCTTTTACAGCATAAGGACAACCCTGTTGATTGGTATCCTTGGGGAGAGGAAGCATTTGAAAAGGCGAAAAACGAGGACAAGCCGATTTTCTTAAGCATTGGCTATAGCTCCTGTCACTGGTGCCATGTAATAGCCCACGAAAGCTTTGAGGATGAGGAAATTGCAGAGCTTTTAAACCGTGATTTTATAGCTATTAAGGTTGATAAGGAGGAAAGACCTGACATTGATGCTGTATATATGTCGGTTTGCCAAGCTATAACAGGTAATGGCGGTTGGCCTACAAGCATATTTATGACACCTGATAAAAAGCCATTTTTTGCAGGCACATATTTCCCAAAAACAAGAGTGGGAGCAATGATTGGGCTAAGAGAGCTTTTAATTGCCATAAAGGATAAATGGGATAAGGATAGGGCTTCTTTAATAAGGCTGTCTGAAGAGGTAATCTCCGGCCTTAATAATAATTCCCCAGCTAGCGAAAATGCCACTATAGATTTAGCCCATATAGCCAGTCAGCAATTTAAGGAAATATACGACGAAAAGTACGGTGGCTTTGGTCGCGCGCCAAAATTTCCAACACCCCACAATATTTTGTTTTTGCTTTCCTATTATGAAAAATATAAGGACAAGGATTGTCTGAAAATGGCGGAAAACACATTAATTCAAATGTATCGTGGAGGACTTTTTGACCATATCGGCTTTGGCTTCTCAAGATATTCCACCGATAAAAAATTTCTAGTCCCCCATTTTGAAAAAATGCTGTATGATAATGCGCTTTTGATTTTGGCTTACCTGAAAGCGTTTGAGGCTACTAAAAATCAGCTTTATCTAGATATTGCAGAAAAAACAGCAAGCTATATTTTAGAGGAAATGACATCAGACGAGGGAGGCTTTTACAGTGCGCAGGACGCAGACAGTGAGGGCGAGGAGGGGAAATATTATCTTTTCACCCCAAATGAAATTATAAGCGTGCTAGGTGAGGAAAAGGGAAAAGAATTTAATAGGCATTTTGATATAACCGAAAAGGGCAATTTTGAATGCAAAAGCATACCTAATCTTTTAAAAACACAATATATAACAAGGGATTTTAGCAATGCTTGCTCAGTTCTTAAGAAATATAGAAAAACGAGATATTTCCTGCACCGTGACGACAAAATTTTAACCTCGTGGAACGGGCTTATGATTTCAGCAATGTGCAAGCTGTATCTTGCAAGCGGAAAGGAAAATTACCTAAATGTAGCTAAAAAAGCCGATAGCTTTATAAAATCTCATTTAAAGGAAAACAACACGCTTTTTGTAAGCTATCGAGAGGGAAAAAGAGGCGCTAAGGGCTTTTTAGGCGAATATTCCTCATATATTTTTGCTCAGCTTGAGCTATATAATGCTACAAATGATAAGCAATATTTAGACGAATCTATTACAATGACAGAAAAGGTAATAGAGGATTTTAGCGACACAGATGGAGGCTTTTATTTATATGGCGCAGAAAACGAGGAGCTGATTTTAAAGCCAAAGGAAACCTATGACGGCGCAATTCCCAGTGGCAATTCCTTAATGGCATATAATTTGGTTAAGCTAGCTCAAATTACAGATAAATTTAAGGAGCAAGCAGCAAAACAGCTGGATTTTGTAGCCACAGATGCCATAAAATATCCTGTAGGATATTCGATGCTTTTAGTTGCATTATTAGAGGAAAAGCGCACATATTAATAGTGAGGTGATAATATGTCAAGCAAAAAAAAAATCAAGAAATAAAAAAGCAAGAAGCAAAAAATCAAAAAGCAGTAAAGCCGGGCGATATAAAGGGAAAAATCAATGTTGACGATACCCGTGAGCGCCGTGACGGACCGGGTGGAAACTAAAAATAAAAAAGTACACTTTATGGGATGTACTCCAAAGGACGGTTTTTTATTTTAATAGGAAATAGTACCTACCGACAGGAAAAGGACAGAGAGCGTTTTTTACACTCTCTGTCCTCCTTTCTTTGTAAGCACTGATTTAACAAAAAATCGTAGGACGGTGGCTTTTCCTGCCGAATTGAAAAGGGAATAGTGAATAATGAATAATGAAGAGGTAATAGGTGCGTATTTTTAGCCTCCCTTGATTGTTAAGGGAGGGGGACCATTTGTGGCGGTGGGTTTAATTAAGACTGAGGGAGTGCGGTACAGTATTATTTAGCTTAGCTTTATTGTTACGCATTCTCCCTCAGTCACTGCGTGACAGCTCCCTCCCGGAAGGAGCCTTTGACACAAGGACATTCTGCGCTAATTGTTTATTTGTTTTCTACTTATCGGCAGAACCTCTTTTAAGCCCCGCCACTATGGTGTGGTTTTTGTTATACAAAAAGCCTCCCCTGTGTAAGGGGAGGTGGGTCGCGCAGCGAGACGGAGGGGTTGTAAATTCGTAAATAATATGTCAAAAACAATCCCTCAGCCGCCTTCGGCGTCAGCTCCCTTTACACAAGGGAGCCTTCGCTCATAAATTGCACTGATGTGCATTAATGTAGTTGTGCGTAGGGGACAGGGGATAGGGAATAGTGAATAATGAATAGTGAATAATGAATAATGAATAATG
>JAGAJV010000088.1 GCA_017625915.1 Clostridia bacterium | reverse complement strand
TGGCTTTATTACAGCTTTTAAATGCTTTACCAAAAAGTTATTCGAAGAAAACGAATTAAAATATTCGTTTACTTCATAACCAACATCCGCTTTTTTGATATTTGAACTTTCAAGCATAAGCTCTTCATTGAATAAATTATAGCCCTTTATTGACACCTCAAGCATATCGTTGCCCGTGTTTTGCAGTGACGAGGGCCGGGTTGGTGTCGGTATTTCGGTCTGATACGTCTTGCCTAGAATTTCTATTTTCTCGAAGCCGCCACCAGAGGCAGCCGACAGGTTAAGCTCTGAGCCGGCGCAGGATGCCTTCGCCCTTGTACCTATTACAGAATGTGCCTTAATAAGCCTTCGTCTATGCTCGTTAAAGTATTTCATTCTATTACCTCGTAATCAACTGAGCCAACCTTAGCAACAAGAACACCGTTTACATTTTTAATATTGATTTCATAAATGCGATTAGTAATCGGTGTTAAAACGCCCTTATAGCAATCGTCCTGTGTAAAAATAACAGTATCGGGACTATCAAAGGTAGTAGCGTTAGTACCCGAGTGAAAATTCACAATGCACTCAAAATCACTTGGAATTTCGGTAGGCAGCTCCAAAACAATACTCGTTCTAAGCCCTAAATTATGCTCCGTTTTGTTTTTTAGTGTAACTGCTTCGCTAGTTTCCGTTACCACATTCATCGAGCTCTCCTTTAAGGATAATTGATTTTCAATATCTCTTACAGCATTATCAAGCTCGATGTCAAGGTCGTTCACTATTCCTTCAAGCAGGCTAAAATCCCTTTGCTTTGCAAATAGACTTGTATCAATACCGCTTTCCGAGGCTACAAGCAAATAGCCATTATATAAATAGCTCTCGCCCGGTATAAATTCAGTACCGTCTGAAATTAGAATTGCATCCTCGCTTACGCTATTTTTTTCAAATAGAGTAAAGTCAGGCACATTTTTATCCGATAAAACAAACTTATCGCCAATATTAAGCTCCTCGCTTAGCTGTGATAGCATTTGGCTAACATCCTTTACAGGAAAGATTTTTGCTTTTCCTGATGCAAGATTATATGCGTTTATTGCTTTTTCTAATGCTGATGCAGCAGCTTGTCTTATATCGCTATGGGCGCTTACAGATATATTGTGTGATTTTACATCGGTATCTACCCTTAGCGCCTTTAGCTCTGCCTCAACCTCGGTATAGTGTTGGGATATGGCATTACCAAGCTCCGTATCTCTTGTTATCAAATCCTCAATCATTTTTCTAATATCATAATGAGCAAGGCTGCTTGCGTTATGGTCTGAAATTGAAACATTTGTATCGTTTTCAATCAGATTATAGCGCTCGTTTAAAAGCAGCATAAGCTTCCTTATAAAATCATAGAAAAATAATTTAATGCTGCTCCCCCTTAGCCCGTATTCAGCCGGACTGTTTGGCAAAGCCATAGGGGAGCTTAAAAGAATTTTTGATATTTCCTCGTCGGAAAAAATAAATTTATTCATTTAAATCTCCTTTAATTATTTTCTGTATATGTTAATAAATATCCCTTTAAGGCAATGGGCTTGGCCTCACAATGCTTAATTTTGATAATTATGTATTCAAGATTTCTTTCAAAGCATCGCATAGAATATCCTTTTTGCAAGCTTGAATTAAAGGTAACAGAGGAAAAATCAAGGTCGTTAAAATCGAAAAAGCTACCCAGCTCATAGGATTTTTTCACAAACGAGCTGTTTGTTTCATAGGAAAGCTCACACACTCCCTCGCTATCCCCTAAAAGCTCCACACTAATACCGTATAAGGTCTTATCCGTATGGCTATTATTTAAAATTGCAGAGCTTACATACTCAATTTCAACAGGCTTTCGTCTTTCGCAGATTAAAATAGCATCCTCATAAAAGCATAGCTTAGCCCTCATACCATA
>JAGAJV010000087.1 GCA_017625915.1 Clostridia bacterium | reverse complement strand
TATATAATATGTAGAATATAGGATGTAGGAGGTAGGGGGTAAACATTATTTTTATAAAAAGACTTGAAATTTATTTGTATTTATTTTATTATATAAGTAACTATTGTTTTAAGGAGCTATCTGCTATGAAAATTGATGAAAGAAAGCTAACCCTGCTATGCGACTTTTATGAGCTTACTATGGCAAGAGGATATTTTCACTCTGAAATCAAAAATAAAATTGCTTATTTTGATGTATTCTTTAGAAGAGTGCCTGACAACGGTGGCTACGCTATCTTTTGTGGACTAGAGCAGATTATTGAATATATCAAGTCAATAAAATTCGAGGAAGGCGATATTGAATATCTTCGCTCAAAGGGAATTTTTGACGAGGAATTTTTAAGCTATCTTAAGAGCTTTAAATTTACAGGCGATATTTGGAGCGTGCCTGAGGGCACTGTGATTTTTCCAAACGAGCCTATTATGACTATTCGCGCTCCTGCAATTGAAGCGCAATTTATTGAAACCTTTGTTCTTTTAATTTTAAATCACCAATGCTTAATTGCAACTAAGGCTTCAAGAATTGTAAGGGCAGCCGATGGCAGAGTAGTGTCCGAATTTGGTGCAAGGCGGGCGCACGGAGCTGACGCGTCCGTATATGGCTCACGCGCTGCATATATTGCAGGCTGTGACTCAACCTCTTGCGCGCTGGCTGATAAAATGTTTGGCGCAACCGCAGGCGGCACTATGGCACATTCCTGGATACAAATGTTTGATTGTGAATATGAAGCATTCAAGACCTACTGCACCTTGTATCCAAACAATCCTACATTATTAATTGACACCTATGATGTAATTAACAGCGGTGTACCAAATGCAATTAAAGCATTCAAGGAATGTCTGACTGACGAGCAAAGGGAGCGCTGCGCTATCCGTCTTGACAGTGGCGATATTACCTATCTTACTAAAAAGATAAGAAAAATGCTTGATAATGCAGGGCTTACAAAATGTAAAATTGTGGTTTCCAACTCTCTTGACGAGTATATTATCAGAGATATACTTTTACAGGGAGCTAAGGTTGATATGTTTGGCGTTGGTGAAAGACTGATTACAGCAAAGAGCGAGCCTGTTTTCGGCGGTGTATATAAATTATGCGCAATCGAGGACGAAAAGGGAATTACACCAAAAATTAAGATTAGCGAAAACGCAGCTAAAATTACAAATCCGGATTTTAAAAAGCTATATCGCTTCTATTCAAGGGACACCTTCAAGGCAGAAGCGGATTTAATTACCGTTTATGACGAGGTTATTGATGTAAATGAGCCATACGAGCTTTTTGACCCTGATTTTACCTGGAAGCATAAAACAATGGATAATTATATTTTAAGAGAAATGCTTGTTCCAATTTTCAAAAATGGCGACTGTGTGTATGAAAATCCAACCACAGAGGAAATAAGAGCATACTGCAAAAAGGAGCTTGACTCAATGTGGGACGAGGTATTGCGCTTTGAAAATCCGCATAACTATTATGTCGACTTGTCCCAGAAGCTTTGGGATGAAAAGCATAAATTATTACGACAGGGTCGTAAATAATTTATGCGGAGTAATGCACAAGGTGCATTTTATGGCGCAAGCCAATTCATGATGAAATCAATTCATGAAGCTCGCTTCAATTCATAGAGCAAAGCGAGAATTCATCAATAAATGAAGAATGAATTGCTCACGCATGAATTACTGCGTATGAATTGCAACAGGTTGCATGAATTGCTCGCAAGCGAGCATTAGAATGGAGAGAAGCTATGAGTTTTAAATTACTTGCAATCGGTGATATTGTTGGGCCGAATGCAGTAGAATATATAAGAAAAAATCTTTGGGCGATACGCAAAAAATACAAGCTTGACGGTGTTATAGCAAACGGTGAAAACGCAAGCGAGCCAAACGGAATTGACAGGCAAACGGCTGAAACGCTTTTTGCAAGCGGCGTTGACGCTATTACGACAGGCAATCACGTATTTAGAAAAAATACTGTTTTCAGATACCTTGACGACGAGAAAAGAATTGTACGCCCTCTCAATTTTCCATCGTCAAATCCCGGTCACGGAGATACATTAATTAATATTAACGGCTACCGTGTGCTTATTATGAATGTAATGGGACAGGTTTATTTTGATAACCCGCCTAATTGTCCCTTTGAGGCAGTGGAAAAATCACTAAGCCGAAACGCAGGCGCTTATGATTTTTCTGTCCTTGATATTCACGCAGAGGCAACAGGGGAAAAGAAAGCCATAGCATATCATTTTGCCGACAGGGTAAGCGCTATTTTTGGCACACATACCCATGTGCAAACAAATGATGCGCAAATTTTAGACGGAAGCTGTGCCTACATTACCGACCTTGGAATGTGCGGCGCGCTTGACAGCATTCTAGGCGTTAAAAAGGAAGCGGTTATTTATAAAATGAAAACAAAAATGCTTTCCAAGTTTGATTTTGCCGAGGGTGAAATCGAATTAAACGGAGCAATTTTTGAAATAGATACAACCACAGGCAAGGGAGCTTCCTGTGAAATCATAAAACTAAGAGGAGATATAAAATGAAAACAACTGAGCTTTTAAACTATGTAAAAGAGGGTAACCTCAATGCTAAATTAGCAGATATTTACGGTGAGGAAAATGTAAGCAGCCAAAAGGAAAGATACTGCGAGGCAATTTCAGAATTTTTATCAATCTACGGTGAAAGAGAGGTTTCTATTTTCTCAGTTCCGGGCAGAAGCGAAATTTCAGGCAACCATACCGACCATAATCACGGTAAGGTGCTTGCAGGCTCAATCAATCTTGATATTATCGCTATTGCATCAAAAACCGACGACGGTCTTATCAGAATTAAGTCAAAGGGCTTTGACGAGGATAAGATTGACACAAATACATATACCGAACCAAATGAAAGCGACTTCTTTAAATCCGGCGCATTAATTGCAGGTATGGCAAAGGCGTTTACAAACGCAGGCTACAGTAAGGGTGGTTATATTGCTTATACAACATCAAATGTATTTAAGGGCTCAGGTCTTTCATCCTCTGCTGCATTCGAGGTAATGGTTGGTAATATTCTCAACTATTTCTATAATGACGGGGCTGTGGACAATGTTGAAATTGCAAAAATGGCTCAATTTTCCGAGAATGTGTTCTTTGGTAAGCCTTGTGGACTTATGGACCAAATGGCTTGCGCAGTTGGTGGCTTTGTTTATATTGATTTTGAGGATACAAAAAATCCTATCATTGAAAAAATTGACTTTAATTTAAGCGGTGCAGGCTATGCTCTCTGTATTGTAAATACAGGTGGCAACCACGCAGATTTAAATGACGATTACGCATCTGTTCCTGCTGAAATGAAAGCAGTTGCTAAGGAGCTTGGCTGTGAATATCTAAGACAAACATCCTTAGGCGAGGTTATGGCTAATGTTAAGGAGCTTCGCGAAAAGGTAGGCGACCGTGCAATTTTAAGAGCTTATCACTTCTTTAATGAAAACGCAAGAGTAACTGCACAGGCATCATATCTTAAGGAAAACGATGTAGAAAGCTTCCTTGAATTTGTAATTAAGTCAGGTAATTCCAGCTTTAAGTTCCTACAAAACGTATATACAACTAAAAATGTAGGCGAGCAGGGGCTATCTCTTGCCCTTGCAATTACTGAAAATATTCTTTGCGATACAGGGGCAGCTTGGCGTGTTCACGGCGGTGGCTTTGCAGGCACAATCCAAGCATTTGTACCGTTCGAGCAGGTTAGCGCATACAAGGAAGAAATTGATTCTGCTCTTGGTGACGGCGCTTGCCATATTCTAAGAATCAGACCTTACGGTGCAATTCAAGTAATGTAGCCTCGGCTACATTAATGAAGTTACGCTTCAATTCATGATTGCAATGCAATCATTTCATGTGCCCTTGGCACAATTCATGAACGCAGTTTAATTTATGCGTAGCAATTCATTAAGAGGTAAAAATGAAAGACAACCAATTAGTAAGTCTATCAAAGCAATTAGCCGTTGAAATAATTAATCTTTGTTCAAATTTGAAGGACAGCAAAAAAAGTAGTGTTTTGACAAATCAGCTTTTGCGTTGTGGCACAAGCATAGGTGCAAACGTTCGTGAAGGCAATTATGCAAGTAGCAGACAGGATTTTATAAATAAATTCCAAATAGCATTAAAGGAATGCTATGAAACAGAATATTGGCTTGAGCTTTTTGTAGAAACAAACATCATTACACAAAACGAATACAGTTTTCTAATTAATAGTTGTAATAAAATAAGAAGGCTTTTAGTAGCTTCAATAAACACAGCAAAAGCTTGTCAATAACGATTAATGAATTGCCTACGGCATGAATTGGCTTTGCATGAATTGAGCAAGCTCATGATTTACACGCAAGCGTGCATTAAGGGGGATTATGATTACTGCCTACACTTTATTCTCAGGCTCAAGCGGAAACTGTACATATGTAACAAGCGGTAAAACAGAAATATTAATCGATGCAGGCAAAAGCTGTCTTGCAATTGAGCGAGCATTAAATGCCCTTGGCACATCTCTTTCAAGCATTAGCGATATTTTTGTAACTCACGAGCATAGCGACCATACCTGTGGGCTTGAGGTTATTTCTAAAAAATATAATATTCCCGTTCATTTTGCTTATCCATCATACGATAAAGCAGTACATAGCGGCACATATTTAAAAAGAAGCGCTGTTCGCCACGAGGTAATTTTTGAAAAAAGAGTGGGGAATGTATTAATAAAATCCTTTGAGGTACCTCACGACAGTATGCAAAATCTTGGCTACATAATTGACGACGGCGAGGATATATTCGGCACTGCAACCGATATGGGACATATAACAGAAAGCTTAGCAAACGAGCTGAAAATTTGCAGATGCGCTTTAATTGAAGCAAATCACGACAAGAAAATGCTCATAAGCGGTCCATATCCACAGTTTTTAAAGGAAAGAATTTTATCCCCAAAAGGACACCTGTCAAACGAAAATTGTGCTCGCTTGGCTTGCTTTTTGGCTGACAACGGAGTAAAATGCGTCACCCTTGGCCACTTAAGCAAGGAAAATAATTTGCCAAAATTGGCATATGATGCTGTTGATTCACTTTTAAAGGCTAATGGCTTAACTGTCGATTTAAGTGTTGCTTCACCCGATGAAGCAGTTTTGCTAACTAGAGGATAGAGAACAGGGGACAGAGAATAGGGGAATAGAAAAATGTCGATTTTCACAAATAAGCTAATATCTGTAGCCAACAAAAACCAGGCTACAAAAAATTTAATAAATGAAGAAAATGCCATAAGGCTTGAAGCCTTGACTTCTCATATGCTAGAGGTAAACAAAACCCTTAATCTTACTGCAATTAAGGATGAGGACGGAGTAATTTTAAAGCATTTGGTTGATTCCTCTGCTGTAATTCCCTTTATTCCCGAAAACGCTACTCTATGTGATATTGGCTGTGGTGGAGGCTTTCCATCACTTGTAATCGCTGTTTTACGCCCTGATGTGTCTGTTTTTTCAGTGGATAGCGTATCAAAAAAGGTTGCATATGTAGAAAATACCGCAAAGCTTTTTGGTCTTAATAATGAAAGCGTATCAAACGAGCGTGCCGAGGTATTAGGACAAGGCAGCAAGCGAGAAGGCTTTGATATTGTAACTGCAAGAGCGGTAGGCAGGCTTAATCTTATAAGTGAGCTTTGCTTGCCTCTTGTCAAGGTGGGCGGCGCTTTTCTTGCAATGAAATCACTTTCAACAGATGAAGAATTAGACGAGGCAAAAAAGGCTATAGACCTGCTTGGCGGTAAGGTTGAAAAGGTGTTTACCTATACTCTTACCGACGGAAACGAGGAAATTGAGCGTTCAATAGTTGTAATTAGAAAAATAAAAAATACACCCCAAAAATATCCACGCAATAATTCGCAGATATCAAAGCGTCCGCTTTGATAGGGTGTAGGAGGTAGGATGTAGGTAATGAGTGAGCAGGAAATTTTAAGCTTAAAAAAGTGCATTGTTAAGGATACGAAAAAGACTTCTATAAATATTTCTGTATTTATAGTTGCAAGGGCATGCTTTAATGACGAAAGATTAATTGAGGACTTGAAAATCAGAGTTGATGACATAAAGGACAAGGACCTATATTGGTTTGATTTATTCCTTGGCAGAAAAAAGGATAATAAAACAAAGGTGGCTGTTGCATATATCGAGGGTCCTGATGTATATTTATTGCAGGACGACGGCGAAAAAACCGAGGTTGTTAAAGCAAATTATATTTTAGCATCTGAGGATTACGACAAAAGCAGTCTAATTGCAACGCATATTTGGTAAGAAAGAGCTTGTTTTATAGGCTCTTTTTATATATGGTGAATAAAAATTCAAAAAAATGCAAAAAAATTGAAATAATTATCATTTCTTAACACTTTGTTCATAATTATATGATACAATAGGATATATTTTTATTTTAGCTTGCGTACGCAAATATAGCTGTTCTCCTTCGAGGAGAACGGAAAGGAACTTATGGCACGAGTAAAGAAAGAATTAACTCAACTAACTCCACAGCTTATGGGTTATGTGGAAAAATGCTCAATGAATACTACAATTGAGCCTGAGTTATATGACACATATAATGTAAAAAGAGGACTTAGAGAAAAGGACGGTAAGGGTGTAGTTGTCGGTCTTACTGAAATTTCCGAGGTACAGGGCTTTAAGTATGTTGACGGCGTAAGAACTGCTTGCGAGGGTGAGCTTTTCTACCGTGGCATTAATATTTACGAGCTTGTTGACGGATTTTTAAAGGACGATAGACACGGCTTTGAGGAAACAATTTACTTGCTTCTTTTCGGTACCTTACCAAGCAAGGATGAGCTTGCAGATTTCACAAAGCTACTTACAAGATACCGTTCACTTCCAAAGAACTTTGTTCGTGATATTCTTATGAAGGCATCAGGCAAGGATATGATGAACTCACTTGCAAGAAGTGTGCTTACTCTTTACGCATACGACGATAAGGCAGACGACACATCAATTCCAAATGTACTTCGTCAGTGCCTACAGTTAATTTCTGAATTTCCGCTTTTAGCAGTTTACGCATATCACGCATACGAGTTTTACGAAAAGAAAAAGAGCCTTGTTATTCGTCCGCCGAAGCCAGAGCTTTCTATAGCGGAGAACTTCCTTTATATGCTAAGAAAGGACGGCAAGTATTCACCGCTTGAGGCAAAAATACTTGATGTTGCTCTAGTTTTACACGCAGAGCACGGTGGCGGTAATAACTCAACCTTTACAACTCATGTAGTTTCCTCATCAGGCACAGATACCTATTCAACAGTTGCAGCATCTCTTGGCTCCCTTAAGGGTCCACGCCACGGTGGCGCTAACATCAAGGTTGTTGAAATGATTGATGATATTAAAAAGCATGTTAAGGACTGGACAAACGAGGATAAAATTGCTGAATACCTACACAAAATTATGCGCAAGGAGGTATTTGACGGCAAGGGTCTTATTTACGGTATGGGACACGCAATTTACTCAAAGAGCGACCCTCGTGCTTGTATTTTCAGAACCTTCGTTGAAAAGCTAGCAGTCGAAAAGGGCAAGGATAAGGATTACAAGCTTTGTAAAATTATTGAACGACTTGCGCCACAAATTATTGCTGAGCATAAGGCAATTTACAAGGGCGTTAGCGCAAATATTGACTTCTACAGTGGCTTTATTTATGATATGCTTGATATTCCACACGAGCTATATACCCCACTCTTTGCAATCTCCCGTATTGCAGGCTGGAGCGCTCACCGCCTTGAGGAAATACTAATGAACGGTAAAATTATCCGTCCTGCTTATAAGGAAATTATTCCTCGCGGCAAGTATGTTCCTATGGAAGAGAGATAATAGAAGTCAGCAATCAGTCGCCAGCAGTCAGTTGGTTACAAATAACAAAATAACGCATACACTTTTTCGGTGTATGCGTTTTTAGTATTCTATTATATTTAATTCATCAAGCCTATCTGCTATATTATATCTTTTTGACAAGTCTGCAAGGTAATCTATATCCTTTCTGTATTTTTCTATTTCTTCCTTATCGTAATTCTGCAGCATTTCCTCTATATCAGCCTCTGCAAATCTTATAGCATCATCTACTGTCAAAAAAGCATACTTTTTTATTTGTGCATTACGAAGCACTCTATATGCACAGTTATAGTGCTTATCCTCTAAAAGCTCCTTATGGCAATAAAAATAGGCAAGCTCTCTTACTCTTATATAATCGCCTGCTTGCTTAAGCAAATTATCTAATTTATATGACATAATATTTCTCCTTAATAGCAATTTAAAATGTGTATTAACTATATTATACATAATTCTATTATATATGTCAAGCGTATTAGATAATCATTTTATGTATAAATACTTTATGTGTATGATACAATTATACATAAGGTGGTGATATTATGTTTGACGAGCAATTATTTTACAAAAGACTTACAGAATTAAGAATTGCAAAAGATGTTTCAGCAAGAGATATGAGCTTGTCACTCGGTCAAAGCGAGAATTATATAAATGCCATTGAAAACAAGCGTGCGTTTCCATCAATGCAAGTGTTTTTCTATATTTGCGATTATTTTGACATTACTCCAAGGGAATTCTTTGATTTTGAAAACACAAACCCAAACAAGCTAACGGAGATTGTAAATAAGCTAAAAGCTTTAAATAGCGAACAGCTTAATTTAATAGAAACAATGATAAACAATATGAAATAAAAATAACGCATACATCTTTCGGTGTATGCGTTGTTTTTATTATCCCCATTAAGCTAATTTGCTAATGGCTGACTGCTAACGGCTAGTGGCTATAAAACAACCGTCTGATTTGGGTAAATATCCACACAAGTGTCGCTATTTTCGATAATTAATGACACAGGGTGGTCGAAAATATCGGTTGGTAGGTTGGTTTTGAGTGTTACCTCTGTGCCTTTTTCTGTATTTTCAATAACAAGCTGGGAATTGTCACGAAGATAAATATATTTTACCATATCATTAAGAGAGCATACCCAAACATTATTTTTATTTGCTTGCTGGGCAAGATACATAATTTCGGGCAGGAAGGTTTCGTACCTTTGTGCGTGGTGAGTGTCCTGCTCCTTTTTAGATAACCAGTGGTTCATTTGAACACACCAGCCACCGTTTTTAATGGTTTCGTCAATATTGTCAATATATGGCTGTGCATCGTAAGCAAAGCGGGCGGTAAATGTGCCTATATCATATAAATTCATATTATATGTGTCGTTTAAACGGTCGTTGCCATTACGGTTAGCATAATAATATTCCTTTAGAATATCCCAGCCTGCTTGATTGCTTCCGCCACCCGGGGTTACATAGGAAATAATGGGCATACCATATATTTCCTCAAGTCTTTCCTTGGTTTCCTTAGCGTCCTTATGTAAAAGCTGAGGGTCAGTTTTATCATTATAGCATAAGCAATGGTCGATACTGTGTCCGCAAATATCGGCATAGCCCTCGCTAATTAGCTGTTTCCACATATCAATAAGACCCTCGTGCAAAAAGCCCACGGTTTGCGCTGAGGTGATTTTTATTTTTACACCTGTTTTTTCATAAACCTCTTTTAAATTTTCATATGCATCAAGGGTAGAGTCCTTGTAACATCCGTCATCAAAAACAAATGAAAATGCACCTTTTGCATTGTTATAATATTTAGCAATTTCTATTTTCATAATTTTACTCCTTTTTAACTAACCAAAATCTGACCACTGACATAATTTTAACATTTTATATATTAACTGTCAATAAAATATTGACAAATCAAAATAAAAGTTGTATTATGCTTTAGGACATAAAGATAACGGCTGACGGCTAGAAAGCGAGGTACGAGCGATGCGAACTGTATATAGATTTTTCCACGGTCATATGGTTTTAACCATAGCCTTACTTGTGGCTTTAATTACAATGGTTATTGTGCCACCGGATTTGACTTATTTTGATTACATAGATTTTAAGACACTGTTCTGCCTTTTTGCTACACTTTTAGTAGTTTGTGCATTAAAGAATATTCACTTTTTTACCTTTATTTCACGCAAAATTGTACACGCTACCCCTAATTTGCGTATTTGCATTTTGGCTTTGCTATACATAACCTTTATAGGCTCACTTTTTATTGCAAACGATATGGCGCTTATCACCTTTTTGCCACTTGGTTACTTCGTTTTAAGCGACACAGGTAACCACAAATATATGGCGTGGGTGTTTGTTTTACAAAATATTGCAGCAAATTTAGGCGGTATGCTTACCCCCTTTGGAAATCCGCAAAACCTGTATTTATACACTAAATTTAACATACCTACTCTTGAATTTATGGGCATTATGGTGCTTCCGTTTTTGCTGGCGGTTTTAATGCTAACATTATCCGTGCTGTTTTTTCCAAAAACAAAAATGACCTTAACGGTAGGCGAGGACAGAATTGAGTTTAAGCCAAAAAGAACTGCAATTTATATCGTGCTGTTTTTAGTATCCATTCTTGCAGTTTTCTCGGTGGTTCATTACCTAATTGCCACTGCTATAATTGCTGTTGGAATTTTCATAGCCGATAAAAAAGCATTTTTAAAGGTCGATTACCCCTTGCTTTTAACTTTTTTAATGTTCTTTATTTTTGCAGGAAATATGTCAAGAATAGATGTAATCCGTGATTTTATGTCGGGGCTTTTGGAAAAAAATACACTTATTGTATCAGCCTTATCCTGTCAAGTAATTTCAAATGTGCCATCTGCCGTGCTTTTATCTCAATTTACAGATAATTATAGATCGCTTTTGCTTGGCGTAAACATTGGTGGCACGGGTACAATTATTGCATCCCTTGCCAGCTTAATCACTTTTTCCGAGTTTTCAAGGTATCAGCCGAAAAATAAAAAGAAATATTTTGGTATTTTCACCCTGCTAAATGTAATATTTTTGATAGTTCTCTTAATTTTTTGTGTTTTTCTTGAAAAATTTTTATAAAAACACTTTATTTTTTGATTTTCTTGTGCTATAATATTGCACGCTTTATATATTTTATAGTTTATCAACCAACTAACAACTCGTTTCGCTTGCGAAACATATCGATTATCAAAGATAATGCGAAGCATATATCGAAGGACAAAGTCCTATATCGAAAACCTTCTAATTATGCTTATAAGCCTTGCAAAAATACAAGGGCGATATTTTCACTGCGTGAATTCGATATTTGGCAAGCCAATCGATATAATTTGCTACGCAAATTTCGATATATTTTTGCAAGCAAAAATGAGAAAAGGAGTATTAATATGATCAGAGAAGACTTAAGAAATGTAGCAATTATTGCCCACGTTGACCACGGCAAAACTACTCTTGTTGACGGTATGCTTCAGCAGGGCGGTGCTTATCACGAAAATCAAGCGACTACTGACAGAGTAATGGACTCTAATGCTCTTGAAAAGGAAAGAGGAATTACTATCCTTGCAAAGAATACCGCTATTCACTACGGCGACAAAAAAATCAATGTAATTGACACCCCGGGCCACGCAGACTTCGGCGGTGAGGTTGAAAGAATTTTAAAGATGGTTAACGGTGTTATCCTTCTTGTTGATGCGGCAGAGGGACCAATGCCACAAACTCGCTTTGTTCTTCGCAAGGCAATGGAGCTAAATCACAGAATTATCGTTGTTGTAAATAAGATTGACCGTCCGGATGCCCGTGTAACTGAGGTTATTGACGAGGTTTTAGAGCTTCTTATCGACCTAAACGCAACAGACGAGCAGCTTGACTCACCAATGCTTTTCTGCTCAGGCAGAGCAGGCACAGCTTCATTCTCACCGGATGTTGAGGGTAAGGACTTAATTCCGCTGCTTGATACTATTATTAACTATATCCCCGCACCGGAGGGAGATGAGAACGAAAGCCTTCAATTACTCGTTTCATCAATTGACTACAACGAATATGTTGGTAAAATCGGTGTTGGTAGAATTGAAAGAGGCTCACTAAAGGTTAACCAAGAGGTTACTGTTTGTAACTATCACTCTGATGCAGCCCCAAGAAGAGCAAAGATTGTTTCAATTTATCAATTTGACGGTCTTTCCCGTACACAGGTACAAAGCGCTACTGTTGGTGATATTGTTTGCTTCTCAGGTGTTGAGGAGCTATCAATCGGTGATACACTTTGCGCATCCGGAAATGTAGAGCCACTTGAATTTGTAAAGGTTTCCGAGCCTACACTTGAAATGACCTTCTCTGTAAACGATAGCCCATTTGCAGGCACAGAGGGTAAGTTTGTAACCTCCCGTCAGATAAGAGACCGTCTATATAAGGAAACACTTAAGGATGTATCACTTCGTGTTAGCGACGGTGACACCACCGACTCATTCAGAGTGGCAGGCAGAGGTGAAATGCACTTATCTATCCTTATTGAAACAATGCGCCGTGAGGGCTTTGAGCTTTGCTGCTCAACACCAAGAGTTCTTTATAAGACAATTGACGGAGTTTTACACGAGCCAATGGAAAGAGTTTCAATTGATGTTCCGGCAGAAAGTGCAGGCGCAGTTATTCAAAAGCTAAGCGCAAGAAAGGGCGAGCTTTTGGAAATGGACCCAACAGGAAACAGAACAAAGCTTGAATATATTATCCCATCAAGATGCTTACTGGGTTACAGAAACGAGTTTATGACTGATACAAAGGGTGAGGGTATTTTAAACACACTCTTTGACGGCTATCAGCCATTTAAGGGCGAGGTTGTAACACGCTTTACAGGCTCACTTATCGCATCTGAAACAGGCGAGGCAACATCCTACGGTCTATTTAAGACACAGGATAGAGGCGCTATGTTTATCGGCGTTCAAACCCCTGTTTACGAGGGAATGATTGTTGGTGAATGTCCAAAAATGGAGGACATTGTATTAAATGTTTGCCAAAAGAAGCACTTAACTGCTATTCGTTCAAAGGGCGCAGACGAGGCACTTATCCTAGTTCCGCCAAAGCAATTATCACTTGAACAGGCTATTGAATATATTGCCGAGGACGAGCTAATCGAGGTAACACCTAAGTCAATCAGATTAAGAAAGAAGATTCTTAATACACAGCTAAGACTTAAGGCGCAAGCGAAGTTAAAGGGCTAAGCCCTTTAACAATGAAATCGAAAGCGATGAAATCTGCTTTGCAGATGAAATCACTTTATGATGAAATCTTGCTATACAAGGTTAAAATTACAACACGCAAGCCCACTCAATGAGTGGGTTTTGTAAAATAGAGGTTTTTATGTTTTCAGAAAAAATATTAAATATTGCAGCTGAGGCAGAAAGAGAGCTTGCTCCAATTTTTGCTAAGGTTGACGAAATTGCATTTAAAAATACAGCCAGAGTTCTTGAAAGCTTTAAGGAATTTAAGGTTGCTGAAAGTATGTTTGCAGGTACAACAGGCTATGGCTATGACGACCTTGGCAGAGATACACTTGACAAGATTTATGCCGATGTTTTTGGAGCAGAAAGCGCATTTGTCCGTCACTCAATCGCCAATGGCACAAGCGCCCTTACAATCGGCTTATTTGGACTATTAAGACCAAATGATGTGCTCCTGTCCGTTACAAATCAGCCATATGATACTCTTTGCGAGGTTATCGGCATTAATGGCGCAAATGGTGATGGCTCACTTGCAGATTTTGGTGTTAAGTACGACCAGGTAGATTTTAAAAACGACCAAATCGACCTTAAGGGCATTGAAAAAAAGCTAAATGAATATGGCGATAAAGTAAAGGTTGTATTCATTCAACGCTCAAAGGGATACCTAAATATACCAACCCTTACAATCGACCAAATCGGCGAAATTTGCGATTTTGTTCACGCAAGAAGCAAGGCTTATGTGGTTGTAGATAACTGCTACGGTGAATTTTGCGAGGACAGAGAGCCTTGCTCGGTTGGAGCTGATATGATAATTGGCTCGCTTATTAAAAATCCGGGCGGTGGAATTGCCGAAAGCGGTGGATATATTGCAGGTACGAAAAGAGCAGTTGAGCTTGCCTCATACCGTCTGACCTCTGCCGGCACAGGCTGCGAGGTTGGCGCATCTCTCGGTCAAAACAGAAATATGTTTAAGGGCTTTTTCTTAGCTCCGCATATTGTAGCGCAAGCTATCAAAACCGCCCATTTTGCCGCATATGTGTTTGAAAAGCTAGGCTTCGATGTGTCCCCTAAATACAGTGAGATGCGTTCAGATATTATCCAAACAATCAAGTTTGGCTACCCCGACGGACTTATTAAGTTTTGTCAAGGAATACAAAGCGCATCCCCTGTTGACTCCTATGTTACTCCTGTGCCTTGGGCTATGCCGGGCTATCAGGACGAGGTAATTATGGCAGCAGGCGCATTTACACAGGGCTCATCAATTGAAATAAGCGCCGACGGTCCTATCCGTCCACCTTATACAGCATTTTTACAGGGTGGACTTACATATGAAAGCGGTAAGATTGCTATATTAACCTCTGCACAGAGGTTAATATAATGACACGAAGTGTCAATTTATGCCAACGGCAATTCATGATGAAATCAATTCATGCGATAGCAATTCATTTTTCATTTTTTAATGAATTTTCGCTTTGCTCAATGAATTGAAGCTTTGCTTCATGAATTAAGTAAGCTCATGAATTGTTGCTTCGCAACATGAATTGCACCTAAAGGTGCATTAATCGGAGATTAATATGCTAAACATAAAAATTATCGCCACAGGCGACCTAAAGGAAGCTTATTGGCAAAGCGCCATTAAGGAATATCAAAAACGCTTAGGGGCGTGGTGCAAAATTGAGGAAATTATTCTAAAAGAGGAAAGGCTTCCGGATAATCCCACACAGGCTCAAATTGATAAAGCATTAGAGGCTGAGGAAAAGAAAATTCTTGAAAAATTATCCCCTAAGGCATATGTAATCGCTATGTGCGTTGAGGGCAAGCAGCTTTCCAGCGAGGAGCTATCCTCTAAAATTACAGATATAACAAACCTAGGCAAAAGCGAGCTTGTTTTCATTATCGGCTCGTCCTTTGGTCTTTCCAAAAAGGTCAAGGATGTATCTGATTTTAAGCTATCTGTATCAAAATTAACCTTTCCTCATCAATTATTAAGAGTTATTTTACACGAAACTATTTATAGGTCCTTAAGCATTATAAACGGAACTAAGTATCATAAGTAAATGCAACAAAGTCGCAATTCATGCGTAGCAATTCATGATGAAATCAATTCATGCATAGCAATTCATTTTTCATTTTTAATGAATTTTCGCTTTGCTCAATGAATTGAAGCTTTGCTTCATGAATTAAGCAAGCTCATGAATTGTTGCTTCGAACATAAATTGCACCTAAAGGTGCATTAGAAAGGAGTAAACGAATGTCAAATAAAAGTGCACAAATATGCGTAATAGGCGCAGGACACGCAGGAATTGAAGCTGCGCTTGCGTCTGCCAGAATGGGTATGGATACCATTTTATTTACAATGTCACTTGACGCTATTGCAAATATGCCCTGCAATCCATCAATTGGTGGTACTGCTAAGGGTCATTTAGTATATGAAATTGATGCCCTCGGCGGTGAAATGGGCAGAGGGGCAGACAAGGTTACCTTGCAATCAAGAACGCTGAATTTAGGCAAGGGTGCGGCTGTTTATTCAAAAAGAGTACAGGCTGACAGAATGAAATACCGTGATATTATGAAATCCACTCTTGAAAATACTCCTAACCTTCGTGTAATTCAAGCAGAGATAACTGATATTATAACAAAAGAGGAAAACGGACAAAAAAGAATTGACAAGGTTGTAACCCGTTTAGGCGAGGAATACTCCACCCAGTGTGCCATTATTTGCACAGGTACATACCTGAATGCTACTATACATACAGGTAATATTTGCTATCAAAGCGGACCCGACTCACTTTCCGGCGCTAACTTTCTAACAGATGCATTAAAACGCGAGGGAGTGTCGCTTATGCGCTTTAAAACAGGCACTCCGTCAAGAATTCACGCAGACAGTATTGATTATTCTAAGCTTGAAATTCAAGAGGGTGAAAGCAACACATTGCCTTTCTGCTGGGAAACTGACGAAAGGGAATACCAAAAGAAAGAGCAAATCCCCTGCTACATAGTTTATACAAATCTTAATACACACGAAATTATTAAATCAAATATAAAGAAAAGCGCAATGTATTCCGGCAATATTACAGGCACAGGTCCTCGTTATTGCCCATCAATCGAGGACAAAATCGTGCGCTTTGCCGACAAGGAAAGGCATCAGCTTTTCGTTGAGCCTATGGGCATAAACACAAAGGAAATTTATTTACAGGGCTTTTCAACAAGTATGCCTATTGATGTACAGGAAAAGATGGTACACTCTCTTGTTGGCTTTGAAAATGCTAAAATTATGCGTTACGCATACGCTATTGAGTATGATTGCACCGACCCACAAGAATTACTTGCCACATTAGAGTACAAAAAAATTAGTGGTCTTTATGGCGCAGGACAATTTAATGGCACATCAGGCTATGAGGAGGCTGCCGCGCAGGGACTTGTTGCCGGTATTAATGCAGTACTTAAAATTAAGGGTGAGGAGCCTATGATTTTACCTCGCTCATCCTCATATATCGGCACGCTAATTGACGATTTAGTAACCAAGGGCACAAACGAGCCATACAGAATGATGACCTCCCGTAGCGAATATCGTTTACTTTTAAGACAAGATAATGCGGACAAGCGATTAACCCCAATCGGTCGCCGTGTTGGTCTTGTTGGTGACGCACAATGGGAGCATTATAAGAAAAAGCAAGAAGCAATAGAAGCAGAGAAGGAAAGACTAAAAACGGTTATTATTAAGCCAACAGACGAGGTTAATAAAATAATTGAGGACTGTGGCACAACGCCAATTTCAGCCTCAATTTCACTTCACGACCTTATTAAAAGACCTCAATTAGATCTTGAAAATCTGTCAAAATTCGACACATCTCGCCCTGTTTTGCCTCAAAGCGTTATTTTTACTGCCCAAACTGATATAAAATATGACGGTTATGTAAAAAAACAGCTTGCAGAGGTTGCCCGTACGGAAAAGCTGGAGGAAAAGCCTCTGCCTTACGACCTTGATTATTCCACAATAAAGGGACTTCGTATTGAGGCTTATCAAAAATTAAACAAGGTAAAGCCATTAACCCTCGGTCAAGCATCCCGTATTTCAGGCGTTTCCCCTGCCGACATTTCCGTGCTTTTAATTTATCTACAAAGCAGATAATCTTACTTTTTTCTTTAGAAAAAGAAAAAAGATAAGCAAAAAAGAATCGAGAAGGCACACGCAAAAATAAAATCATTTGCAAAATCAAATAAATTAAGCCCTACTGACCTTAATCAGTAGGGCTTTTGTTGTTATATTATGTTTTTTCACTCCTCGTCTTCATCCTCATCTTCTTCTATTTCATCGTTAGGGCTCCACGCAGATCCATCATTGATATACTCTTCCTCATCATCAATATACCAATAT
>JAGAJV010000086.1 GCA_017625915.1 Clostridia bacterium | reverse complement strand
GCTATGCAGGGAAAGGTTGTATATACATATTCCATAGGAAATTTCCCAACTCTTCGTTGCATTGAGCAGATTCGTAACGATTGTGCTTACCATAGTGCAAATGTAAAGGTTGTTTGCGTAGGCGGAGGCTTTGTCTATGGCTCCTTGGGAATGAGCCATCATGCTACAGAGGACCTTGCAATTATGCGTGCGCTTCCTGATGTTACGGTTGTAGCACCGGGCGATTTAGTGGAGGCGGCTTGCGCAACAAAAGCAATATATGAAACTCCAGGCACCTGCTATCTAAGATTAGGTAGAGGCGGAGAAAAGCAAATTCACGAAAAAATAGATAGCTTTAAAATAGGCAAGGCAATTAAAATAAAGGACGGCAAAAATGTAGCTTTGTTTTCTACAGGCGCTATTTTTGACGAGGTGGATGAGGCTTGTAAGGAGCTGGCAGATAAAGGAATTACACCTGCTGTATATACATTCCCAACGGTTAAGCCTATTGATAAGGAAACAATATTAGAGTGCGCTTCAAATTACAATACCATCATTACTGTAGAGGAGCACAATTTAAGCGGAGGCTTTGGCTCGGCTGTTGCTGAGGTTTTGGCTGAGATAGACGGCAAACGAGCTAAGCTTGTAAGAATTGGCTTAGATGACAGATATTCCTGCATTGTTGGAAGTCAGAAGTACTTAAGACAGCAGTATTCCATAGATTCAAGGGCAATTATCGATAAGGTGAAAGAGAATTACTAAAATGAAAAAGATATTGATACTTGCAAACGATGTAACAACAATACTTCAATTTCGTTCTGAGCTGGTTAAAGCTCTTGTAGAAGATGGAAATGAGGTTTTAGTTAGTATTCCTAAAAGCGAGAGGGCCTCTGAAATTGAAGCATTAGGCGCTTCTGTTGTAGAAACTGAGGTATCCCGACATGGAACAAATCCAATCAAGGAGCTGGCATTACTAAGAGCTTACAAAAGGCTATTGAAGGAGCAAGGACCGGATATAGTATTAACCTTTACTATTAAGCCAAATGTATATGGCGGAATGGCTTGCGGCTCGTTAAAAATCCCCTATGTTGCAAATGTAACAGGGCTAGGCGTTGTAGGTGATGCGGGCTTAATGCAAAAGATAATGCTTGCGCTATATAAAAGAGGCTGCAAAAAAGCAAGATGCGTATTTTTCCAAAACAAATCCAATATGGAGTTTTTCCAAAAAACAGGAGTTGTAAAGGGAAAGACACAGCTTTTACCCGGCTCCGGAGTAAATGTTGAAAGATTTTCATATTTGGAATATCCGGAGGACCCAAAAGCGAACATTGTATTTGTAGGCAGAATTATAAAGGATAAGGGTGTGTTTGAGCTGGCTGAGGTAGCAAAAAAATACTCGGATAATCCTAATGTTAAATTTACAATTGTGGGAACGGTAGAATACGGCTCGGAAAATCCATTTGATGGAATGAGTAATGTAGAATGTGTTGGCTTCCACAAGGATGTAAGACCATATATAAAGGACGCTCACGCGATTATTTTGCCATCGTATCACGAGGGAATGGCGAATGTTCTTTTAGAGGGTGCAGCAAGTGGTCGAGTTATTTTGGCTTCTAAAATACCGGGCTGTGAGGAAACCTTTGATGAGGGTGTTACAGGCTTTGGATTTGAGCCTAAAAACGAAGATAGCTTAAAGCAGGCTATAGATAAATTCCTTGAGTTAACCAATGAGCAAAAATGCGAAATGGGTAAGGCAGGAATAAAAAAGGTAGAAGAGCAATTTAATAGAAAAATTGTAATAGAAAAATATTTTGAGCAAATAAATAATTAAAAATATAAAAGGAGTATCATCATGTACACAAAACTTTACGAAAAGCTACTAAACGGAGAAGAAAAGCTATCACTTGTAGGACTTGGCTATGTAGGTATGCCAATTGCAGTTGCATTTGCAAAGAAAATCAAGGTTGTAGGCTACGACCTTAACGAAAAGAAAATTGCGCTTTACAAGTCAGGCATCGACCCAACAAGAGAGGTTGGCGACGAGGCAATTAAGGAAACAACTGTTGAATTTACAGCAGACGAATCAAAGCTAAAGGAAGCTAAATTCCATGTTGTTGCAGTTCCAACACCTGTAAACGACGACCATACACCAGACCTGACACCTGTTGAGGGCGCTAGCCGTATTCTTGGTAGAAATCTTACTAAGGGTAGCATTGTAGTTTATGAATCAACAGTATATCCGGGTGTTACTGAGGATGTTTGCGTTCCAATTCTTGAAAAGGAATCCGGACTTAAGTGTGGCGTTGACTTTAAGGTAGGCTATTCACCGGAAAGAATTAACCCAGGCGATAAGGTACATAGACTTGAAACAATTACAAAGATTGTATCAGGTATGGACGACGAAACACTTGATGTTGTTGCTAAGGTTTATGAGCTTGTTGTTGAGGCAGGCGTACATAGAGCATCCTCTATTAAGGTTGCTGAGGCTGCAAAGGTTATTGAAAATAGCCAAAGAGATATTAATATCGCATTTATGAACGAGCTTTCAATTATCTTTAATAAGCTCGGTATTGATACAAAGTCTGTTCTTGAGGCAGCAGGCACAAAGTGGAACTTCTTAAAGTTCTATCCGGGTCTTGTAGGCGGTCACTGTATCGGTGTTGACCCTTACTACCT
>JAGAJV010000085.1 GCA_017625915.1 Clostridia bacterium | reverse complement strand
TTACAAGCAAATTTAAGCCAAATAACAATAAAAGACAGAAATTTCCTTTGGAATTTCTGTCTTTTCTTCTTAATGTGTAGCCCCTTAAATCAAGAGGGTAGGCAGATTAAGAGCAGAAATCGTCGTTCTTCGTCCCGTGGACGCGTACTTGCGTACGCGGAGGGGCGAAAACGGCGATAACATCCCACATTTATGGAGAAAAACATAGTTTTTCAGCCTTATTATTTACAAACAATTATTAGTTAACTAAATCTTGCTATTTTTCGTGGGATGTGGTTATGCCTTAATGTGTCAGCCTCCTTTTGTTATTATTTCATTAATTTTCGATACTTAACTACATCAATTTTGCCCTCGGCAAGCATTTTTTCGGACCAGATTTGAAGTGCCTCAACTGCCATTGAAATTTGTTCAAGCTCCTTTTGGATTTGGACAAAATCATTTAGCTCGTTATCGTCAACCTGTCCGTCACGGGCAATTTGCAAAAATCTTGATTTTTGTGCATCTAATGCTTCAAGGGATGCTAGCATTTCAACGGTTATTTCCTTTAAGCTTTCAATTTTTACCTCAGGCACATATTTCATACCGATAGGACATTCATTAGTGCAATAATGGTTGCAAATTTTTGGCTCTTTATATGCATCAGCCATAGCTACAACATCATAGGCATCAATTTTATTTATTTTTTCGTTTTCTATTCTTTCAATTTTAGATGGCTCTAGCCCTGTTAGCTCGCTTGCCTTTTCACGGCTTAGCCCTAAATTTTCTCTTGCTGTTTGATATAGGGTTTTGTTGCCCTTAGTTGATGTCTTACCCATAATTGCTCCTAATAAGTGTAATATAGGTTAAGTATAGCATAAAATGTTGATTGTTGCAAGAATATATTTTTTCATTGCAAAAATGATATATAGGTGTTATAATATATATATAATGAGCATTTATAAGGAGGGATAAAATGGCACTTGAAAATAAGCTGGAAATCACCGATTCTGGCGAGCTTGCTAATACAGAGGAAAAGCTAACTAAAATTAAGGCTATTGAGCTTTTTGAAAGTGGCTATCTTGACACCCTTAAAGCAGGAACATTTGATGCTCTTTCTAAGATACACGAATTTTTGTTTGGTGAAATTTATGACTTTGCAGGACAGGTGCGAACAGTTAATATCGCAAAAGGTAATTTTAGATTTGCCCCCGTGATGTATCTGAAAAACGCACTTGAAAGCATTGACAATATGAAGCAGTCCACCTTTGACAAAATTGTAGAAAAGTATGTGGAAATGAACATAGCTCACCCATTTAGAGAAGGCAACGGACGAAGCACAAGAATTTGGCTTGACCTTATTTTTAAAAAGGAGCTGGGCGTGGTTGTAGATTGGTCTAAGGTTGATAAAGAGGACTATCTACTAGCTATGGAAAGAAGTCCCATTCGTGATATTGAAATTAAGCATATACTTAAAAATGCACTTACCGAGGATATTAACAGCAGATTAATTTATATGAAGGGCATTGATAATAGCTATCACTATGAGGGATATAATGCATACAAAACTGAAAATTTAAAATAATAAATGAGGTAACCTTATGAAAAATGTAAATGTTAGAGATTTTGGCGCTAAGGGTGACGGATGCACTCTTGATACTGTGGCTATTCAAAAGGCGATTGACGCTTGCGAGACAGGCGACACACTTGTGTTTGATAGAAAGGGCTTTTTCCTTTGCGGTACACTAAGATTAAAGGGCGATATGAAGGTTTACATTGAGCAAGGCACAGAAATTGTAGGCTCAAGAAATATGGACCATTACTACGCAAACGAGTTTTATCATAATGAAATGGTAAAGACAATTTCTTTAATTTACGCACTTGACTGCGACAATATTGAAATTTACGGTGGCGGTAAAATTCAAATGAACGGTGATGCCTTCGTTAATTTTGATGCTTGGTGTCCTTCCGAAATCAACCGTAAGGAAATGATTAAAGAATTTGAGGAGCAAACCGTTGTTGGCCCTGAAACAAAGATTACAAGACCGTCACAGCCTATTTTCTTTAACAATTGCAAGAATTTACATATCCACGATTTAAAGATTTTCAACTCTCCCTGCTGGACTGTAACATTCTCAAACTGCGAAAATATCGTATTTGAAAATATGTATGTTGATAATCACAATAGAATTGCAAATAACGACGGCGTGCATTTTACCGCATCTAAAAATATAATTGTAAGAAACTGTACATTTCTTTGTGGTGACGACTGCTTTGCAGCAACCTGTATCACAAATACCGAGGGTGTATGTGAGAATATTGAGGTTTATGATTGTCTTATGTCCTCTCGCTCTGCGGCAATTCGCTTTGGTCACTTATACTCTGTCGTAAGAAATGTTAAGGTACACGATATTAAGATTTTACCGTCAAACAGAGGTATTTCAATTTTCTCAGGCGACGACGGACTTGTTGAAAATGTAGAGATTTATAATATTGACTGTGAAACCCGTATCCACGCAGGTGGATGGTGGGGCAAGGGCGAGGGCTTTGTTTTCTGCTCCGATAACACCACAGGTGCTATTAAAAATGTAACTATGCGAAATTGTCACTTTATCGAGGAAAATCCATCACTTATTGTTGACGCTCAAAATGTAACATTACAAAATTGCACCCTTGAATATAAAAAGGGTAACACCCACGAATATTATTATGGCAAAATGGACCTTCAGCCAAATCATCCACAGCTTTTAAAAGCACCGTTTAGTATCGGCGACACACTTTATGTAGATAAATGTGATGGCTTTAAAAATATTTAATTAATATAATTTGTTGACTTTTAATACTTAAAATAAAGGAGAAAAAATGGCTACACCACAAGAAATAAAACAAGCCAATCGTGCATATAACACTCTTTGTACAATGCTTGATAATCGCAATTGGAAATATGAAAAGAAAGAGGAAGACTTAAAAATTACTTGCACTGCAAAGGGAGACGATCTTCCTATAGATATTTTAATTGAAATTGATGTAGAGCGCTCATTAATCTGCTTTTATTCATATCTTGGTGTTAAAACTTCATCCGATAAGCGAGGAGAAATGGCTCTTGCAGTTAATATGATAAATTCTTCAATCATTGATGGTAGCTTTGACTATAATATACTAAACGGAAATTTACTTTTCAGACTTACAAGCTCATTTAAGGATAGCCTAATTTCCGAAAACGCATTTGAGTATATCATATATATTTCTTGCTCAACTGTTGACAAATATAATGACAAGCTTGATAGCCTTGCTAAGGGCGATTATACAATAGAAGAGCTATACAAATTCATTAATGAATAAAGGAGAAATATTATGGCAGACCAAAAAAATTTAAAAAGAGCTAAAACTGTTTTTAATACAATTTACATAGCCCTTGATAATAAGGATTGGAAATACGAAAAGAATGAAGATGATTTAGTTATTACACTTCTTGTTTCTGGCGACGACTTACCAATGGGCATTATAATAGCGGTTGACGCAGACAGGCAATTAATCAGATTATTATCTCCTATACCTTCTAAATTTACTGACGAATTATCATATTTAGGAGCTCTTGCATGCTGTCACTTTACATACAAGCTTGCAGATGGAAGCTTTGATTATAATTTAACAGATGGCACTGTCGTTTTCCGTATAACATCAACATTTATTGATAGCTTAATCTCCGAGGAATTAATTTCATATATAATTGATACCGCATGCTCAACAATTGATGAATATAACCATCATTTTGAAGCATTAGCAAAGGGTGATATGACTCTTGATGAATTACTTCAAATTGATTAATTTTTTAAGAGGCTTGCACATTAAGGCATAACCACATCCCACGAAAAATAGCAAGATTTAGTTAACTAATAATTGTTTGTAAATAATAAGGTTGAAAAACTATGTTTTTCTCCATTAATGTGGGATGTTATCGCCGTTTTCGCTCTCGACGTACG
>JAGAJV010000003.1 GCA_017625915.1 Clostridia bacterium | reverse complement strand
GATTGCTTTGGTCGCCACAGGTAACCTTTTTATCTCCAAACTGTAATGCGCCCTGGAAGGAAGCAAGTGTGTTAAGACCGCCGTGTGAAACTAAAGCCTCTACCTGCTTAACCTCACCCGGTGCTACAACTCTACCAACAAATTTTTTCATTATTTGTTACCTCCTGTAAGCTGTGCTAAAATTTCATCATCAGAATAATATCTTGCAGTTGTATATGTACGAAGCTTGTTTGATGATGTTATAACAGGCATCTTTTTGCAAAGTGGATTATTCATATACATAAGTGGGCAAATGTAGGAAAGAATAACGCCTGTTGCTTCAAGTCTTTTTGCGTATTCTGTTTCCTTAAACCTTTCAATAACCTTTGGAGCAGAGGTGAATACAGTAGGAATAAGTACCTTTTTGTGGCCGTTTTCCTTGAGCCCCTGTTCAATTTTTACAGTCCAAGCCTTTAATTGCTCAAATGACATATGAGGACAGCCCATAAAGCAAAGCTTAGGCTTTGCGTCCTTGTTTTTCCAAACAACAGGGTAGCTATCGTAAACTCTCTTTAATTCCTCGTCGTCAATTACATAAACCTGTGCGCCCTCACAAATCAGGCTTTCGCCTAATTCAACAGCCTCAGGCGTAAGATTTTCAATATGGTAAAGACCAACAGCGCCATTTGAAGCAGTAGCAGCGCCAAAGTCCTTTAAATACGCACACGCCTCGTCGTTTAATTCTGTGCCAAGGTATTTATCAAGTCCCTTAATGTAAGGTACATCCTCCATAACCTTCATACCGATAGCAGAGCCGAGTAATTGCGCATCAGGCTTTTTAGTTGTCTTTAATTCAATTACCCAAGTAGCTTTTCTGCCCTCGTCAGTAAGTAAGCCGAAATAAGGCACATAGCCGGCAACTGAGCCCATAATATCAATAATACCGGAGTTGCGGTTACAGCGTGCGCCTAAAACAGAGTTAGCGTAAACAACCGCGCTTGATTCACTCCAGGAAAGAATTTCGCCCTTATTTGGCTTGTTGCCAACCTCATCCATATAACAGGTGCAGGTAAAGGCATCCTTATCCATAAGTCCAAGCTTGTTTAATTGCTCCTCATAGAAATCCTGCTTTGAATACATAAACTTATTAAAAATAAGCTTTTGCAGGAAATTTGCAGGTACATTTTTGTCGGTAGGTCTTGGGTCACAGGAAAATTTTTGCTCAGATACAGCTCCTGCCTCAATTAATTGGTTCATTAAATCGTAAATAGGACCAATCATCTTAAGACCAAAGGAGGTAACTAAGTGATTGTATTTGCTTGTAATTGGCACTAGCTTCTCAGCGCCAAAAAGCTCACCGTAGCGAATTAAGGATTCCATAACCTTTGCATGTGTAGCACCCTTTTCGCCATTTAAAATTGCATTTTGTTCGTTTGTTAGTATCATTGTAAAAACTCCTTTATGACACGAAGTGTCAATTCATACTTGAAATAAAGCCCCAATGCAAATAATGAGCATTGGGGCTTTGTGAAAGTAATTCATGCGTAAGCAATTCATGGAATAGCCAATTCATGCCAAAGGCAATTCATATGAAAAATGAATTGAACGCAAGCGTTCGTGAATTTTCGCTTTGCTCAATGAATTGATGTGGTACATCATGAATTGAAAGCGATGCTTTCATTATGATTAACGCAAGCGTTAATCATATTTTCATACAAACATCCCATGCGTTCCAGATAACTGTACGAAGATTACCAACCTCGCAAGCATCCCCCACAACATGAACATTCTTGCCCTTCTTGGCTACAGGATTTGGCTTATAGCCAAGAGCAGTAATAACAGTATCACAGGAAATCTTGAATTTACCCTCCTTGTCAGCAACCATTACACCGTCACTGCCAACGGAAACCAGCTTTGTTTCAAGATATACAGGAACATCATTTGCATTAAAGAAATCACGAAGATAGCTTGCGTTTGCAAACGGTACCTTTTTAGATACGATTAAATCGTTTTGCATTTCAACGATTATAGGGTTCTTGCCCTTTAGATACAGGTCGTAAGCAATCTCACAGCCTGTAAGACCGCCACCGATAACTACTACATCTCTGCCGATAACCTCCTTGTTAAGTAGGTAATCAACCGCAGGAACGGCTCTGTCAATACCCTTAATCTTAGGCTTAATTGCCTTAGCGCCCGTTGCGATAATAACCTCGTCAGCGCCAAGTCCCTCTACATCCTTAACCTTAGTGTGAAGCTGAACGTCAATATTCGGATACTTGGAAAGCTCTCTTACATACCAAGCAATAAGCATCTTATCCTTTTCCTTAAAGGATGGAGCTGAGGCTGCAATAAATACACCGCCAAGCTCACCTGACTTTTCATATAGAGTTACATTGTGTCCGCGCTTAGCAAGCACAAGCGCAGCTTCCATACCGCCAATACCGCCGCCAACGACAGCGATATTCTTTTTAACCTTAGCAGGCTCAATTTTATATTTTTCTGATTGCATTACAGTTGGGTCAAGAGCACATCTTGCAATATGGCTAGCATCGTGAATTGATTGAGCGTTAGCAACACCCTTATAGTGCGCCATGTTAAAGCAAGCATTGTGACAGCAAATGCAAGGACGAATATCCTCTAGTCTGTTTTCAATAAGCTTTGTTACCCATTCGCTATCAGCAAGGAACTGTCTTGCAACACCCATAGCGTCAATCTTGCCGTCAGCAATAGCTTGAGCGCCAACCTCAGGCTGCATACGACCTGCGCAAACAACAGGAATTGAAACAACGCTCTTAATGTGTGAAACATCCTCTAGATTGCAGTTTTGAGGCATATACATTGGTGGATGAGCCCAATACCAGGAATCGTATGTACCGTTATCAGCATTAAGCATATCGTAGCCTGCATCCTGTAGATACTTAGCAGCCCTTTCGCTCTCCTCCATATTTCTGCCCATTTCCTCGTATTCCTCACCGGGAACTGCGCCAACGCAGAAATCCTTAACCTTAGAGGTTACAGAGTAACGGAGTGAAACAGGGAAGTCCTTACCACAGCTTTCCTTAATTGCCTTAACAATATCTGTAGCAAAGCGATAGCGATTTTCAAATGAGCCGCCGTATTCGTCTGTACGCTTATTTGTATATTCAGTTGTAAATTGGTCAAGTAAATAGCCCTCGTGTACTGCGTGTACCTCAACACCGTCAACGCCCGCTTCCTTGCACTTTAATGCAGTCTTAGCAAATGCGTCAACAATTTCCTGAATTTCCTTAACAGTAATTTCACGGCACTTAACCTTTTCGCTCCATCTTGATGGAAGAACGGAAGGGGAAGCGCTTTGATAAGGAATATTAATAATAGGCTTAATAATATCACGGATTACAGGCATATTATGTAAAGCAACAAGCGGAGTAGGGATAGCAAAGGAGCGACCCATACCTGCTGTAATTTGGATAAAGAGCTTAGCGCCTGTCTTATGAATTTCCTCCATAAATGCTTTTAACTCTTCAAACATTTTGTCGTTTTTATAGAGCCACTGACCTCTATATGTACTCTTAATAGGTGCAATGCCCGGGATAATAAGACCTACATTATTCTTAGCCTTTTCGAGAAAGAATTTGGCAGCCTCCTTGTTAAATTTGTTTCCCCCAAGGTTCATCCAACCAAAAAGAGATGTGCCACCCATAGGGCAAAGAACAATACGGTTTTTAATTTCTACATTACCGATTTTCCAAGGGGTAAATAGCGCTTGATACTTTGGGTCTAGCTTTTCCATAAAAAACTCCTATCGTATAAAAAATAAAATTTTAGTTATAATTAGTATAGCATAATTTAATATATATTGCAAGAACAATATTTAACCTTAAATTTTTATTTACATATAATGATAATTGATTATTAAAAGCGAGGTAACCACTATTTTTAAAGAATGAATTGCCTTTGGCATAAATTGAACTGCGTTCATGAATTGCTTTGCATGAATTGAGCAAGCTCATGAATTGCACCTTCGGTGCATAACTAACCACTAACCACCAACCACTAACCACTAAAAAAGGAGCAAATATGGGAAAATATTTTGGTACAGACGGCTTTAGAGGGCTTGCAGGAAGTGATTTAACTGCATATCACGCATTTAAAATAGGGCAGTTTTTAGGCTCGTATTTAAAAAACGAGAAAAAAGGGAAAATCAAGGCAGCTATTGGCAAGGATACAAGGCTTTCAAGCTATATGCTGGAGTATGGAATTGCATCAGGGCTTGCCTCAGCCGGTGTGGATACCTATTTATTACATGTAACCACAACGCCTAGCGTATCCTATGTTGTAACCACCGACCAATTTGATATTGGCATTATGATTTCAGCAAGCCACAATCCTTATTACGATAACGGAATTAAAATATTAAATAATAAGGGCGAAAAGCTAAGCGAGGAAATAACCGACAAAATCGAGGAATATTTAGATAGCGGCACCCCACCAGAGCTTGCCACAAGGGAGGAAATTGGCAAAATAGTTGACTATTACGAGGGCAGAAATCGCTATATAGGCTACCTAATAGCCCTTGCCAAAAATTCCTTTAAAAAATACAAAATTGGACTTGATACTGCCAACGGAAGCTGTCATATGATAGCCAAAAGCGTTTTTGAAGCCCTTGGCGCTAATGTGTATATAATCAACAACGAGCCAAACGGAACAAACATCAATAAAAACGCAGGCTCGACACACATTGATGTCCTACAGAGCTTTGTTAAGGAAAAGGGACTTGATGTGGGCTTTGCCTTCGACGGTGACGGAGATAGGTGCATTTGTGTTGACGAAAAGGGAAATGTAGTAAACGGTGACCATATAATGTATCTTTTAGCAAAAGAGCTAAAGGAAAAGGGAGAGCTTTTAACCAACACTGTTGTTACAACGGTTATGTCAAATTTAGGGCTATATAATGCGCTTGATAAAATAAATATTGCTTACGAAAAAACAAGCGTAGGTGACCGCTTTGTATATGAAAGCATAGTTAAAAACGGACACTCCCTCGGGGGTGAGGAGTCAGGACATATAATTTTAAGCAAATACGCAACCACAGGTGACGGTATTTTAACTGCCATTAAAATTATGGATACTCTGGCAGATAAAAAGCAGACCTTATCATATTTATTAAAGGATATAAAAATGCTGCCTCAAAAAACATTAAATTTTGTGGTAAAAAATAAAGAAAAAGCATTAAGCAATCAAGCATTACAGCTTTTGTGCAAGGAAATTGAAGGCGAGCTTTATAAAAATGGCAGAATTTTATTGCGTGCAAGTGGCACAGAGCCAAAAATTAGAGTAATGCTTGAATGTGAAAGCGAGGAACAGCTAGAGAGGTATTCAGAAAAAATTAATGATGTAATTATTAAGGAGAAGCTAAATGGATAGACTAACTACTAAAAAGCTTTTTAGCCTTGAAAACACAATTGCAGGCAGTCTTTTAAATAAGACCGTTTACCCGTGGGAGGCAATACCGAAAATTCGTGATTACATTTTGCTTTTAGGTGAAGCGCTTGATGTGCGTGAGTATGAAAGGGTGGGGGAATGTGTCTATATTTCAAGAAGCGCTAAAATAGATAAAAGCGCAAGAATTGAGGGCGCATGTATAATTTGTAAGGGCGCAACACTTAGAAAGGGCGCATATTTACGGGGTAACTGCATTATAGGTGAAGGCTCAGTGGTTGGTAATTCAAGCGAGATAAAGAACAGTATTCTTTTTAACTATGCACAGGTCCCTCATTTTAACTATGTAGGGGACAGCATTTTAGGCTTTAAGGCACACCTTGGCGCAGGGGCTAAAATATCTAATCTTAAAAGCGACAAATCAAATGTAAGCATAAAATTTAATAATGAAAGGCTAAAAACCGACCTTAAAAAGCTTGGCGCAATTTTAGGTGATAATGTAGAAATTGGCTGTAACGCAGTTTTAAACCCCGGCACGGTTATCGGTAAAGGCACCACCGTTTATCCCTTATCCTGTGTGCGTGGTTATGTTAGCGAAAACAGTATTTATAAAGTAAATGGCGAGATAGTGAGGAAAGGAGAATAACAGCGAAATTTTGCTACGCAAAGCGAAATTACTTCGTAGCTAAATTAATGCTCGATAAATCATCGCATTAGCTAAATTAAATTCGCTATATAGCTACCGAAGGTAATTTAGCTCCTGAAAGGAATTTAGCTCGACCTGTCGAATTCAGCTCGCGTAAGCGAATTTAGCTGTGACTATGTCACAATATGTGTGGAATAATCGGTTATGTGGGGAATGAGCCTGCTGAAAATAAGCTACTTACAGGACTTAAGGCGCTTGAATACAGAGGCTATGACTCCTGCGGTATAGCTACAAAGGAAAAAACAACAAAAACAAGGGGGCGTGTGGCATTTTTACAGGATTTACTTAAAAATAGCAGTGACAGCGCCACAATCGGCATAGGGCATACAAGGTGGGCAACCCACGGTGAAGCATCAGATGTAAACGCACACCCACACACTGTAGGCAAAATTACTCTCGTGCATAATGGAATAATTGAAAACTACAATGAAATTAAAGAGGAATTATCCACACAGGGCGTTGATTTTGTGTCCCAAACGGATACAGAGGTTGCCTGTGCCTTGATAAATCACTATTATGAGGCGGAAAAGGATATTGTAAAATCTATTTTAAAAGCTAAGGATAAGCTTGTAGGCTCATACGCATTTGCTATAATGGTTGAAAATGAAGGTGACAAAATATATGCTATAAGATATAAAAGCCCCTTAATTGTAGCCAAGGGGAAGGATGGCTATTATTTAGCCTCGGATATGAGCGCGTTAATTCACTTTACAAGAAAATACTATAGATTAAATGAGGGTGAGGTTGTAGAATTATCTAGGGATAATATAGCGCTCTATAACGCAAAAATATCCACACCTAAGTGGGAAATTTCCAATTTAAGCGTTGAGGATACAAGAAAGCAGGGCTACGACCACTATATGCTAAAGGAAATTTACGAGCAGAGCGAGGTGGTTAAAAATACTCTGGCTAAGCGAATAAAAAATGGCGTTCCCAGCTTTAGCGAGGACGGACTAAGCGAAAGCTATTTTAAGGATATAAAGGAAATACACATAATAGGCTGTGGCTCGGCTATGCACGCAGGACTTGTGGGTAAGGGACTTATTGAAAAATACGCAAGAGTGCCAACAACCGTTTTTGTAGCCTCGGAATATCGCTATAGCCCACCTATTAAAAGTGATAACACATTATGTATTTTCATTTCTCAATCGGGGGAAACTGCCGACACCCTTGCTTCCCTTGATTATGCAAAAAATAATGGCTATAAAACGCTATCAATAGTAAACGCGCAGGATACCTCAATTGCAATAGAGGCTCACAATGTAATTTACACCTATGCAGGCGTTGAAATTGCAGTTGCCACCACCAAGGGCTACACAACTCAGTTGGCAGTCTTAAGCCTTATTGCATTAAAGCTTGCATTAGATAGAAATACACTATCCTATAACGAGGTTAAGGATTTAACGGAAAAGCTATACAATAATGTACCTGAGGCAATTGAAAATGTGCTCTCTAAGCGAAGCGAAATCAAAAAAATAGCCGAAAAAATAAGCACAAAAAACGACGCATTTTATATCGGCAGAGGACTTGACTATTATTTATGCAAGGAGGGCTCTTTAAAGCTAAAGGAGATTTCCTATATAAATTCACAGGACTATCCGGCAGGGGAGCTAAAGCACGGAACAATTTCATTAATAACCGAAAACACTCCCGTAATTGCCATAGCTACAAATAAGGAGCTATTTTCAAAAACCGTAAGCAATCTGAAGGAAGTAAAATCAAGAGGCGCATTTGCGATTTTAATCACAAGCCTGACCGAAAATGACGATAGCGCCGACAAAATTATATATCTGAATGTAGATAGCGAAATCGAAGCCACCTTCGCAAGCATCATATCCACCCAGCTCCTTTCCTATGAGGTAGCCTTCTTGCGTGGCTGTGACATAGATAAGCCAAGAAATCTAGCTAAGAGTGTAACTGTTGAGTAGCAACTAGCCGCCAGCCGTTAGCCGTCAGCCGTTATCCGCCAGCCGTTAGCCGCCAGCCGTTAGCCGCCAGCCGCCAGCCGTCAGCCGCCAGAATGCACGCTTGCGTGCAATTCATTTGCGTAGCATAATTCATGGCATAGCCAATTCATGACGAAGCCAATTCACGCCGACAGGCAATTCATCTTGTAGGGGAGGGGGTTTTCCTCCCGTAATGTGTAGGGTACGAATTTTTAGCCTCCATCTCTGAGGGAGGGGGACCACGT
>JAGAJV010000084.1 GCA_017625915.1 Clostridia bacterium | reverse complement strand
CAACAACACATAACGAGAGTTTTTTTCAAGCGTTGCGTGAATTTAGATAGAATTTAATTTGTTTTCAAGCTCTTTGATTTTTTCCGGATCATGCTTACTATGGGTATAGCTTGTTTCAAAATCATTTTCAAAAGCTTTCAAAACATTAATAGCCTGTGTATATTGTATTTTCGCCTTTTCGATTTCTCCGTTTTTGAGATATATTTCTCCTAAAATTTCAAGCATCCAAATTAAATGCTCGAAGCACAATGAAGCTTCTTTTGTCGCTGCCTCAAATTTGTCTTCACCATCTAACAAATATGCTTTCACATACAAATTAGAAAAATATATTTCAGGTATATGCTCGATTGCTTCTTTAGCTAATGAATAATCGCCCTTTGATTTATAGGCTTCAGCCATAATTCTCCAAGCATCAATTCTTATTTCATCGCTTTTTGTGCTTTCAATTAGAGCTTTTGCTATGGTGATCGCCTCATCTGCTCTATCAGTTGCCGAAATTATATTGATAAGACAATTTAGCAAGATTTCATTGCCGGGATATTTCTTTAAACCATTTCGAATAATTTGCTCGCTTTTCTTTACATCTGTATCTAAATACAGTCTGTGCTCGTCAACGATTTTATCAACTCTTTGTTCTATTTCATAAATGTTGAAATCAAACAATTCATCAGTTGACACACCAAAGAATGAAGCTATAGCCGGTATCATAATCACATCAGGCTGAGTTGCTTCCGTTTCCCATTTAGAAACCGCTTGAAAAGACACTCCCAAATGATTCGCCAAAACCTCTTGTGAAATATTTCTCTGTTTTCTTAATTGTTTTATTTTTTCTCCAAGTCTAACCATAAAGACCTCCAAATTTTTATTGGATCAGCGCTTATCCTATCTCTATTATATCACACTACAAAATGAAAGCAATAACTCATTTGGAGAGAAGTTTTCTAATATTAGTTGAATTATATATTAAAAGCAAGTGCCGAAAAATCAGCACTCGCCATTTTACTATAATGCTCTGTATTCTTCAAGCCCATATTCTTTATAGATTTTATTATACTGCTCTAAGAATAACTCAGGTTGCTTTACAAAATCATCCCCATTTGCTAAGGATACAATTTCATATGCCTTTTCAACAGATTGCTTGCACTTTTCAATGTCATTTAGTTTTAAATAACAGCCTGCTATTTGCAAATAGCAACACATATGATTGGTTTGCACACCATTAAATAAATATGCTTCAGGACATATTTTGTCACATATCATAAATCTTTCTATTACATCCTTGCCTTCAATAAATGATTTTAGAGCATTTTTGTAATCGCCTGTTTCAAAGTATCCTTCACCCTCCATTATGCAAGATAAGAAAAGCTCTTGATATTCGATAATTTTCCAATCCTTCGCTTCTTTTAGTCTATCCTCACCCTTCAAGGAGTAAGAGGATACACGCATTTTATCATTTAGCAAATATGGGTACATATATGGCAAGGTAGCAATTATTTGCTTAGCATCGTTATAACGATTTTGCATTAAATACAGTGAAACTAGATCAGCCTTTGCACTACAAACGCAGAAAATATCAGTTGCTTCTGCAATTATCTTATGTGCTATAGAAACAGCTTTGTCAGTGTATTTTGTTTTTCCATATGTGCGTATATGGCACTCGTACAGAGAAAGAAGCTCTCGTAAAATCAAATCATTGTTTGGATAATCATTTAATGCGTCTAAAAGGATTGTTTCGCATTTTTCAATATCATTCCAAAAGTATTGTTTTGCACTATCAATAATATCTTTTACCTTTTGAGCAGTTTTAGTTTTGTCATATCCCATCAAGGTATCAATGCTTACATCAAAAATATTTGCTAAGATTGGTATAGCAGTAATATCGGGATAGGCAGTTTCGGTTTCCCACCTTGATATTGTTTGCGGTGTTACATTTAGCTTTTCTGCAAGCTGTTCCTGTGTCATATTATCACGCTTGCGCAACTCTTTAATTTTTGCACCTATACAAATAGTCATAAAATATTCCTCCTTGTTCTAAACGACAGGAGCGAAGCGAACCGGTTCTCTCGCTTTTGTCAACTTAATTATATCATACCATAAAATACAGGTAAATGGCATATTTGTTGAGAAAAATAAATTTTAAGTTTAGTTTAGGCAAAAAAGTGAGTGCTGAATTGGCACTCACTTTTTAAGAGGTTAGATTTTCATTTTGCTATAAGCATGCAAAAATCTTTTATTATTTCTTATTGCATCATAAATTGAGTTGTTGTCTATTTCGCTTTTATATCTAGCCAAGCTTGTATAGCTTCCACCCGTTTTTTCTCTTAAATACGGTCTATGATTGATAAGAATATTTTTATATTTGTGCTCTTTTGGAAGATTGTTATAAGCCATCCAACCATCTACTGCTTTTTCAAAGCATTCAATTGCTTTTTCTGTATCGCCTATTGATAAATATTCCTTTGTCAAGAGCTCGTTATATTGTCCTACATAAAAAACAAATTCTCCGAGGTCATCCTCGTCAAACACAGCATTAAAAATAGCCTGTTGCTTTTTAATAAGAGCTATTTTTGTGTTTGGAGAAACATTATATCCCTCAATATCATTCCATTGATTTAAAAGAATACCTATATAAGCATTCAAATGCCACCACTTGTCAACTATATCGTTTTGCATCATTATTTTACCTTCTATAGATGAGTGAGGATATACATTGAACCAATTCCAATCCTGACCATATTCAATATATTTTTCCATAAAAGCAAATTTATCTTCTGCCGAATTTAATCCTAAAATATGGCTTGAAGCATCTAACAGTAATGTTTTGTCAGTACAATTTTTCAAAACCAACTTGCATAAGCGTTCGATTTCTTCCTTGTCATTACTTGTTCCATACACTTTAAGTGCATTAACATAAAGCATAACGATGCGATAATCATAGGAATAATCCTCGTATGCTATTTTTGCTAATTCCAATGCTCTTTTTCCCTCATCGTTAGCGGTTAAGCTTTTGTATTTCTGAATATAATGATTAATGCGTTCCTCTGCTATTATTTTATCATTACCAAGCAGTGCATCTACTGTTACTCCAAAGCAATTTGCAAGAGTAGGAAGCATTGAAATGTCAGGATAAGCGTCTGCCCTTTCTCATTTTGAAACAGATTGAGGAGAAATGTGTAAAATTTCTGCAAGTGCTTCTTGTGTTAAGTTTTTTTCTTTTCTTAATCTTTTTATATTTTCACTAATACGAATTTCCATAAAATAAGCTCCTTTCAGTTTGAACTGTAGCTGCTACAATTACATTATAAGGCTTTAATGAAGTAAAATCAATAACTGAATTTTAGAATAAAATTCCACTATTGATTGATTTAAAGGAAAACGAGTGCATTTTGTAAACTGCACTCGTTTTATATTAATAGTTAATGTTTTTCATATATTTGATGCTCATTTCGGCACATTCTAGGCGTGTTTTGCCCATTGATGGCTCGTCTTGCTCAGCAATAATCCAGCTAGCTCCTGCATCCCTTGCGGCATCAACGATTTCTTGTATATTTTGCTTACCATAGCCAAGAGGTCTATATTCAAAGGTGTTTTTAACCTCTTTTTCTTCGCTTTCAATACCTATAAGCTTATACATATTTGCATTCTTTTCGCCTGTAAAATCCTTTAGGTGAACTACAGGTGCTCTGCCAGTGTACTTGCGAACATATTCAGCTGGATTTTCGCCTGCAACATTTACCCAGCAGGTATCAATCTCAGTCTTTAATAAATCGGATGAAACCTCGCTATATAGCTCATCTAAAGCATACTCATTATTTACAGTTAGTTCAAATTCAAAATCATGGTTGTGATATAGCAATTCGATTCCGTATTTGTTGCATACATCGCCGATTTTCTTTATGTTTGCAACAACCTCTGGATATTTCTCTGTTCCGTATCTTAATTCATTTGGTAAATAAGGAATAGCTATGTATTTACAGCCTATTTCGTTATAGGTTTTAACTGTTTCCTCGATATCAACCATTAAATCCTGATATGCTACATGGGCAGAAATTGGAATTAGGTCTGCTTCCTTAAACATCGCCTTTACCTCTTTGCCACTATTACCATAAAGTCCTGCAAGCTCGCCACCTTCGTAGCCCATTTCTCTAACTTTTTTAAGAGTGCCTAAAAAATCTTTTTCTAAATTTT
>JAGAJV010000083.1 GCA_017625915.1 Clostridia bacterium | reverse complement strand
GTCAACTATTAAATCAACAGTAGCATTCCCACACCTACCGGAAAACACAAAAACATTTGATGAAATCCCTGACATCAAAATTGACCAAGTAGTGATCGGCTCTTGCACAAACGGTCAATATAAGGACATTGAAGAGGCAGCAATGATTTTAAAGGGCAAAAAGGTAGCTAAAAATGTTCGTGCTATCATTATCCCTGCAACACAGGACATCTACCTAAAAGCAATTGAAAACGGACTTGTTAAAATCTTTATTGAAGCAGGCTGTGTAGTATCAACTCCAACCTGTGGACCTTGCCTTGGTGGATATATGGGTATCCTTGCAGCAGGTGAAAGAGCAGTGGCAACGACAAACAGAAACTTCGTAGGCAGAATGGGCGATGTAACAAGCGAAGTATATCTCGCTAGCCCGGCAGTAGCAGCAGCAAGCGCCATAGCAGGCAAAATTGCCGATCCAAGCAAAATATAAGAAAGGGGTAACTAAAATGAAATTTACAGGAAAAGTTATAAAATACGGCGATAATGTAGATACAGATGTAATTATCCCTGCAAGATACCTAAATACAAGCGACCATAAGGAGCTTGCCTCACACTGTATGGAGGACATTGATAAGGACTTTACTAAAAAGGTTGAAAACGGCGACATTATGGTAGCAGGCTACAACTTTGGCTGTGGTTCATCAAGAGAGCACGCACCAATCGCAATTAAAGCAAGCGGTATTTCCTTGGTAATAGCAAAAACCTTTGCAAGAATTTTCTACCGTAACTCAATCAATATCGGTCTTGCAATCGTAGAATGCCCCGAGGCAGCCGAGGCAATTGAGGACGGCCACAAGGTAGAAGCAGACCTTGATAACGGCGTAATCTACGACCTAACATCCGGCAAGGAATACAAAACCCAACCATTCCCAGAATTTATTCAAAAAATCATTGAAAACGGTGGACTTATTGAGTCTATAAAATGTGGAGCAATCAAATAAGAGGATAAAACTATGAATTACAATATAGCATTATTAAAAGGCGACGGAATAGGTCCCGAAATTGTCGATAGCGCAGTAAGAGTTTTAGAGGCTATCGGCAAAAAATATAATCATACATTTAATTTTACCCCATACCTGATCGGCGGATGCGCAATAGACGCAACAGGCGAGCCACTACCAAAGGAAACGGTTGAGGGCTGTCTAGCATCTGACAGTGTGCTTTTAGGTGCAGTAGGTGGACCGAAATGGGATACTCTCCCTGGCAATATGCGTCCGGAAAAAGCATTACTTGGTATTCGCTCAGCTATGGGACTTTTCACCAACCTTCGCCCTGCAAAATTATATCCAGCACTTAAAGACGAATGCCCACTCCGTGCAGATATCGTTGAAAACGGCTTTGATATTATGATTGTCCGTGAGCTAACAGGCGGTATATACTTTGGCGAAAGAGGAATGAGAGAGGGCAAATACGGTGAGGAAGCATACGATACAGAATGCTATTCCCGTATGGAAATTGAAAGAATTTGCAAGGTTGCATACGAAACAGCTATGAAGAGAAAAGGCAAGCTAATTAGCATTGATAAAGCAAATGTTTTAGATAGCTCCCGTCTATGGAGAAAAATTGTTCACGAAATGGAAAATGACTATCCAGAGGTTGAGGTTGCCGATATGCTTGTAGATAATGCCGCAATGCAACTCGTTCGTAACCCTGCCCAATTTGATGTAATAGTTACAACAAATATGTTTGGCGATATTTTATCCGACGAGGCATCACAGATTACAGGCTCCATAGGTATGCTGCCATCTGCATCACTTGGCGACAATACAAGAGGACTTTACGAGCCAATCCACGGCTCAGCCCCTGATATCGCAGGACAAAACAAAGCAAACCCGATTGCCACAATCCTATCCGCATCAATGATGCTTCTATATTCCTTTAACCTAAAGGAAGAGGCTGACAATATTGTAAACGCAGTAGATAAGGTTTTAAACGCAGGCTATCGCACAGCTGACCTTTCTCACGGCAAGGAATATCTATCCACAGTAGAAATAACAGACAAAATTATTGAAAATCTTTGAGGCGTAAAATGTCTAAAATAAAAGAAGTATATTCGGAGCTTTGTTCCTTTAGCGTATTAAGAGAAATGCTTAATAAGCCACTTTTTAAAGCATTTTTTGACTATGCAAGCGCAACCGATAAAAACGACAAGCTAAATAAGTATGGCGCATTTGTTAGCAAAATATATAACGGTGGCGCTAACCTAACCGCTTGTACTCGAAAGCTCTTATTTGAAAATGAAAATGTTTATGTAAAGCTAATTTCTCAAAAATTAGAAATTAACAAAAATATTGAAGCTTCAATTATAAGAGAGCTAAATAGCTTAACAACCTTTGCAAGCCTTACATATGAGGACTTTATAAGCGATATCGGTGATGTTAAATTTATCCCAAGATACGATATAGAGAAAGCAAATCTATTAGAGGAATATAAGCAAAGAACAAAAAATATTGAAAAATACGGCTATGGTATTTTCGCATCTAACTGTATGTTTTCAGTTAACGAAAATGGCGAAATTCTGCCTATCGAAAGCGCTGACAATACAAGCATTGATAGTTTCATAGGCTATAAAACAGAAAGACAAAAGGTTATTGATAACACCTTAGCATTTTTACAAAATCGCCCTGCTGCCAATATCCTTTTATATGGCGATGCAGGCACGGGAAAATCCTCAACTGTAAAAGCCGTTGCCAACCACCTTTTTGAAAGTGGTATTCGCTTAGTTGAAATCAGAAAAAATCAGCTTTTATTACTTCCAAAGGTAATGGGCGAAATAAGCAAGAACCCACTTAAATTTATTATTTTTATTGACGATTTATCATTTAACCAAAACGACGATAATTTCAGTATGCTTAAAGCCACACTTGAGGGCTCTGCAAGCGCAAAGGCTAAAAATGCAGTAATCTATGCCACAAGCAATCGCCGTCATATCGTTAAGGAAACCTTTGGCGAGCGTGCAGGCGATGACATTCATAGAAACGATACTGTACAGGAAACACTATCGCTTTCTGAGCGCTTTGGTCTTACAATTCTATTTGCAAAGCCTGAAAAGAAGCTTTATCTTGAAATCATTCACGAGCTAGCAGAGCGCTATGGTATAACAATGGATGCTAAGGAGCTTGAAACAAAGGCAGAAGCATTTGCATTAAACCGCGGCTATCGCTCAGCAAGATGCGCCGAGCAATTTATAGACAGCCTACTTTAAGGAGAAATTTATGTTAACACTTGATAATGTATATCGTGCAAGCTACGCATTAAAGGGCGTAATCAGAAAAACAGATGTAATCTACGCACCAAAGCTAAATAAGGATGCGAATATATACTTAAAAACAGAAAACCTACAAATAACAGGCTCCTTCAAGGTAAGAGGCTCATACTATAAAATGTCCTGCTTATCAAAGGAGGAAAAGGAAAGAGGCGTAATCGCTTGCTCTGCCGGTAACCACGCACAAGGAGTCGCTTTATCTGCTCAAAAGAACGGTATTAAAGCAGTTATTTGCTTGCCGGACGGAGCGCCAATTTCCAAAATTGAGGCAACAAAAAGCTATGGCGCTGAGGTATGCCTGGTTGAGGGTGTTTACGACGATGCTTATAACAAAGCATTACAGCTTCGTGACGAAAAGGGATACACCTTTATCCACCCATTTAATGACGAGGATGTAATCGCAGGACAGGGAACAATTGCACTTGAAATTGCCGATCAAATTCCAGACCTTGATGCAGTTATTGTTCCAATCGGCGGTGGCGGACTTATTTCAGGTATTGCCTACACAATTAAAACAATCAACCCACATGTAAAGGTTTATGGCGTACAAGCAAGTGGCGCACCGTCAATGTATAATTCCATTAAGGATGGGGAAATTGAGGAGCTTTCAAGTGTATCAACAATCGCCGACGGTATAGCAGTTAAAAAGCCGGGCGACCTTACATACGAAATTTGTAGTAAGTATGTTGACGAAATCGTAACAGTAACAGATGACGAAATTTCAGCGGCAATCCTAGCACTTATGGAGCAACACAAGCTTGTAACCGAGGGCGCAGGCGCAATTGCCGCTGCTGCCGCAATGTTTAACAAGGTTGATATTAAGGGCAAAAAGGTTGTATGTGTTCTATCCGGTGGCAATATAGATGTTACAATCCTATCAAGAGTAATTAAAAGAGGACTTTTAATGTCAGGCAGAACCTGTCAATTAATGATAGAGCTTGCCGACAAGCCGGGACAGCTTAAAAATGTATCAAGAATTATTGCCGACCTTGGCGGTAATGTAATTTCCGTACACCACGAAAGAGCAAACGAGGGCTCTGATGTTAACGGATGCTACCTAAGAATTATGCTTGAAACAAGAAACTACGAGCATATAGACACAATAAAAAAAGCATTAATAGACTTCGGCTTCAAACTACTATAAAGAGGAACTAACTATGAAAAAAATAGCAACAAATAAAGCACCACAGGCAATAGGACCATACTCACAGGCAATCGTGTTTAACGGTATTCTATTTACCTCTGGACAAATCGGTATCAATCCCGAAACAGGAAATATTGATGGCGAGGATATATGTGAGCAAACAGAGCAGGTTATGCAAAACCTAAAAGCAGTTTTAGAGGAAGCAGGCACATCCTTTGAAAAGGTAATTAAAACAACCTGCTTTTTAGCCGACATTAACGATTTTGCCAAATTTAACGAAATCTACGGAAAATACTTTACAGAGAAGCCGGCAAGAAGCTGTGTGGCTGTTAAGGATTTACCAAAGGGCGCGCTTTGCGAGGTTGAGGTTATCGCATCCATATAATGAGAGATTAAAAATCCGCACACAGTACGGATTTTTAATGCGTTTTAAAGAAATTATAAAAAACGCAAATTTACTATTGACTTTAGTGTACTAAAGTATTATAATAATAGCATCGCTTTAGTGCTTTACTATACTAAAGTGAAAATTACCACTTAGGAGAGAGAATGAAAAAACTAAAAAATAAAGATGTAGATGCACTCTTTGAAGCAATACTTTCACTCAAAACAGTTGAGGAATGCTATAGCTTTTTCGAGGATGCTTGTACAATAAAGGAAATACTTGAAATTGCTCAGCGCTTAAAGGCAGCAAAAATGCTAAGAAATGGCGTAAACTATGCTGAAATTAGCAAGGAAACAGGAATGAGCACAGCCACAATAAGCAGAGTTAATAAATGCTTAGAATACGGAAACGGTGGCTACAATATTGTATTAGATAGATTAAACGAGGATAAATAAATGTTAAACAGTCAGTTTTTAAAGGATGATGAAAGAGCAATATTGTCCCTTCGTGCGTTATATGGAAAATACGGTTATCTTCCGTATAAAATGAGCAAATTCGAGGAGTACGATTTGTATGTAAAAAATAAGGACTTTTTAGTAAGCGACAGTGTAATTACCTTTAACGATACAAACGGAAAGCTACTTGCGCTAAAGCCTGACGTAACATTGTCAATTATTAAAAATAGTACAGACGAGGCAGGCTGTAAGCAAAAGGTTTACTATAACGAAAATGTTTATAGAATATGGGGCTCAACAAAGCAGTTTAAGGAAATAATGCAAACAGGACTTGAATGTATAGGTGACCTTGATATATATGATGTTTACGAGGTTGTATATCTTTCCGCAAAAAGCCTGGCTACCATTTCAGATAGCTTTATTTTAGATATTTCCCATCTTGGAATTTTAAACGCATTACTTAACATAATTACCGCAAACGAAAATGCAAGAGCAGAAATTATGACCTGTATCAAGCAAAAAAATGCCCACGAAATTGCATCAATTTGCGAAAAATACGGAATAAACGCAGAAAATGCAAGCTTACTTAAGGATTTTGTGTCAATGTACGGAAATCCAAGCGATGTAATTGCAAGACTTAAGGAAATAAATGTAGATGCAGAGTTTACAAAATGCGTAAATGAGCTTGAAGCATTATGCACCCTGCTTGCTAAAACAGAATATCAAGCAAAAATCCGTCTTGATTTTTCACTTGTAAACGATATGAATTATTATAACGGAGTAGTATTCAATGGCTTTTTAGATGGTGTTCCCGAAACAGTTTTGTTCGGCGGAAGCTACGATAAGCTAATGGAGAGAATGGACAGAAAATCAAAGGGAATAGGCTTCGCGCTTTACCTTGACCTGCTTGAATCTATCCAAAAAAGCACCAAGGAATACGATGTTGATATATTACTGCTTTACACCGATAAAACCGACATATCAAGCTTAAACCAAAAGGTACAAGCATTAGTGGATAATGGAAAAAGCGTAAGCGTTCAAAAATCAATCCCATCAAAGCTTAGATATAAAGAGCTTATTGACCTTTCAAAGGAGGCGTAAAAATGATTAATGTAGCATTACCAAAGGGACGCCTTGGCGAAAAGGTCTATGCAATGTTTGAAAAAGCAGGCTATGAGTGTCCGTCAATTAAGGAAAATTCAAGAAAGCTTATATTTGAGAATAAAGAAAAGGGCGTTAGATATTTCTGGGTCAAGCCCTCTGATGTTTCAATTTATGTTGAGCGAGGCTCAGCCGATATCGGAGTTTGCGGCAAGGATATTTTGCTTGAATACGAGCCCAATGTATATGAAACCCTTGACTTAAATATGGGCAAATGCCATATGGCAGTAGCAGCAAAAAAGGACTTTTACGATAACACAGATAAAACACTTAGAGTTGCTACAAAGTTTGTAAATATAGCAAAAAAATATTACGCATCAAAATGCCGTGATATTGATATTATAAAGCTCAATGGCTCAATTGAAATTGCACCGATTCTTGATTTGTCCGATGTAATCGTTGATATAGTTGAAACTGGTACAACACTAAAGGAGAATAATCTAGAGGTTGTAGAAAAATTTCTTCCAATTTCAGCAAGAGTTATTGTAAATAAAGCAAGCTTTAAATTTAAAACAGAAGAAATAGAAAAAATCAATAAAAGCTTAAAAGAACAGGTAATTTCAAATGATTAAGATATATAAATACGGAGAAGTGCCAAATAGCGAAATTTTCGCAAGAGATAATATAGCATCAAATGTTGAAGGCATTGTTACCGATATTATTTCAAATGTAAGAAAAAACGGAGATAAAGCGCTTTTTGAGTATTCTCAAAGATTCGATAAGGTTGATTTAAAATCACTTGAGGTATCAAGCGAGGAAATTGACGAGGCATTTCAGCTTGCCGATAAGGACTTTATTGAGGTTATTAAGAAAGCTGCCGAGAATATCCGTCAGTTTCATAAAAGACAGGTTAAAAACAGCTTTATTATAAGCGAAAAGGACGGAATTGTAACAGGTCAAAAGGTTACACCTATTGAAAGAGTAGGACTTTATGTACCGGGTGGCACAGCCGCATATCCGTCAACAGTTTTAATGGATAGCATCCCTGCCAAAATTGCAGGCTGTTCGCAGATTGTAATGGTAACACCACCATCAAAGGATGGCAAGGTAAACCCAAATATTTTAACTGCTGCTAAAATTGCAGGCGTTGATAGAATATTCAAGGTAGGTGGCGCACAAGCAGTAGCCGCCCTTGCATACGGAACTGAAAGCGTTCCCGAGGTTGACAAAATTGTAGGACCCGGTAACGCATTTGTAGCCGAGGCTAAAAAGCAGGTCTTTGGCAAGGTTGCAATTGATATGATTGCAGGACCAAGCGAAATTTTAATTGTAGCAGATAGCACCTGCAATCCAAAGCATGTAGCTGCCGACCTACTATCCCAAGCCGAGCACGATAAAATGGCAAGCGCCGTTTTAGTTACAGATAGCGAGGACTTTGCAAAATTAGTATCAAACGAGCTTGAAAGACAAATTCCACTTCTGCCAAGAGAGGAAATTGCAAGAGCATCAATTGATAACAACGGTAAAATAATTGTAGCCGAAAATCTAATGGCAGCAATTGATATAGCAAACGAAATAGCACCGGAGCATCTTGAAATTTGCGTTGATAATCCATTTGATTACCTTGACAAAATTAAGCACGCAGGCTCAATCTTTATGGGCAAAAATTGCCCTGAGGCACTAGGCGACTATTTTGCAGGCCCTAACCACACATTACCTACAAGCGGTACAGCAAAATTCTCATCACCTTTATCCGTTGACGATTTTGTAAAGAAATCACAATTTACCTACTACACCAAGGACGCATTATCTAAGGTGGCAGATAAGGTTGCAATGTTTGCAGAAAAGGAAGGACTTAGCGCACACGCAAGGAGCGCGTTGGTCCGTTTTGAAGACTAACCCTTAAAAGAGGACAATAAAATGAGCAGATTTTTCACAGATAAATATTCTAAGCTTGTGCCATATACACCGGGCGAGCAGCCAAAGGATATGAACTATATAAAGCTAAATACTAACGAATCTCCATTCCCACCGTCAAGTGAGGTAAGCGAGGCGGTAAAAAATGAAGCTACTAAGCTACAATTATACTGTGACCCTGTATGTACAGAGCTTACAAGCAAAATAGCAGAGCTACATGATGTGGATTTTAATGAGGTATTGGCCACAAACGGAAGCGACGAAATTTTAAATTTCGCATTTATGGCATTTTGCGACGAAAAGCATCCAATAGTATTTGCCGATATAACCTATGGCTTCTATTCTGTTTTTGCCGACTTAAATAATATTCCATATGAAATCATTCCATTAAAGGACGATTTTTCAATAGATATTAAGGACTATATAGGCATTAATAAAAACATAGTAATAGCAAATCCAAATGCCCCAACAGGAAAATGTCTTGAAAAAGCTGACATCGAAAAAATAGTAGCATCAAACAAAAATAATATAGTAATAATTGACGAGGCTTATATAGATTTTGGTGGAGAAAGCGCAAGCACATTAGTACATAAATATGATAATTTGCTCGTAACAGGTACATTTTCAAAATCTCGCTCACTTGCAGGTGGTCGCCTTGGCTTCGGTATTGGTAATAAGAACTTAATTGCAGACTTAAATACAATTAAGTATTCCACCAACCCATATAATGTAAATCGTTTAACACAGGTAGCTGGCGTAAAGGCACTTGAAAATAACGGTTACTATATGAATAACTGTAAAACTATTATAAAAAATAGAGAATTTACAGAAAAAGCTCTTGCCGATCTAGGCTTTTATGTAATCCCGTCAAAAGCAAATTTTGTATTTGCTAAAAGTGACAAAATTGATGGTGAGGAGCTATATAAAAGGCTAAAAGCTAAGGGTATTTTAGTTCGTCACTTTACTTTGGAGCGAATTAAAGACTATAACAGAATTACAATTGGCACAATGGAGCAAATGGAAGCTCTTATAATAGCCATAAAGGAAATTTTCAAGGAGGCAGGCATATGAGACAGGCAGAATTAAAAAGAAAAACAAACGAAACCGATATTGAATTATCAATCAATCTTGACGGAAGCGGAATATCAAATATCGACACAGGCTGTGGCTTTTTAAACCATATGCTAACTCTTTTTGCAAAACACGCTCGCTTTGACTTAAATGTAAAATGTGCAGGCGATACAGATGTTGATTATCACCACACAGTCGAGGATATTGCCATAGTTTTAGGCAAAGCATTCTCACAGGCTCTTGGTGATAAAAAGGGCATTTACCGTTATGGCGATATAATTTTGCCAATGGACGAAGCTCTTATTTTATGTGCAATTGATATTTCAGGCAGAGGCGAAAGCTACTACGATTTAAATATTCCTGCATACAGGGTGGGTGATTTTGACACAGAGCTAACCGAGGAATTTTTAAGAGCATTTGCCCGTGATGCAGGCATTACCTTGCACACAAAGCAGCTTGCAGGCGCAAACTCTCACCATATAATTGAGGGCGCTTTCAAGGCACTTGCAAGAGCGCTATCTAAAGCAGTAGCAATAGATGAAAAATATAAAAACGAGGTTCCATCCACAAAGGGAGTTCTTTAATGATAGCAATAATTGATTACGGTGTAGGAAATCTCTTTTCCCTAACATCCTCATTTAAATATGTTGGCGCAGATGTTGTTGTTACCTCTGACCCAAACGAAATTAAAAAAGCAGACAAAATTATTCTCCCGGGTGTTGGCGCTTTTGGAGATGCAATTAAGAAATTAAAGGACACAGGGCTCGACAAAATAGTAATAGAGGAAGCGGGTAACGGAAAGCCTTTAATGGGCATTTGCCTCGGTATGCAATTACTTTTTGAAAAAAGCTATGAATACGGTGAGCATGACGGCTTAGGACTTTTAAAGGGTAGCGTTGTTCCTATGGAAAACTATATTGACAAAAGCTTAAAAATTCCTCACATAGGCTGGAATGCCTTAAGCATCAAAAAAGAAAGCCCTATTTTTAAATACTTAAAAAATGGAGACTGTGTTTATTTTGTACATTCATATTTTGCAACTGATTGCGAGGAAAGCTTGCTTGCTACTACCGAATATGGCAAGGAGCTAACAGGAGCAGTAGCATATAAAAATATATACGGATGTCAATTCCACCCGGAAAAAAGTGGAGATATAGGACTTAAAATACTAAAAGCATTTTGTGAGCTTTAATGGAGTAACTAATGAATATTTTCCCGGCAATAGATTTATATGATAAAAAGGCTGTCCGTTTGTATAAGGGCAACTATGAAGAAATGACCGTTTATTCCAATAACCCAATAGAAATCGCACAGGATTTTGAAAGATGTGGAGCTAAATTTATCCATATGGTAGATTTAGAGGGAGCAAAAAACGGCACAACCCCAAATATAGAAATAGTAAAAGAGGTAGCCACAAAAACAAGCTTATTTGTAGAAATAGGTGGTGGTATTCGTAGCCTTGAAACAGTAGAGAAATATCTGAACGCAGGCGTTAGCCGTGTTATTTTAGGTACATCTGCCGTTACAGACGAGGACTTTTTAAAGGAAGCTATTTCTAAATATCAAGGAAAAATCGCAGTAGGCGCTGATGTTAAAGACGGCTATATTGCAATTAAGGGTTGGATTGAAAAGTCACAATATTCTCTTGACGAATTCCTTTCAAAAATGCAAAAGCTAGGTGTAAAAACAATAATTTGCACTGATATTTCCAAGGACGGTGCTATGCGTGGCACTAATCTTGAATTATATAAGAAATTAAGCGAAAAATACTCTCTTGATATAGTTGCGTCAGGTGGAGTGTCTACAATTGACGATATAAAAGCATTAAGAGAAATGAATTTATACGGCGCAATTATAGGAAAAGCCTACTATACAGGCGCAATAGATTTAAAGAAAGCTATCGAGGTAGCAAAATGATAACAAAAAGAATTATTCCTTGCCTTGATGTAAAAAACGGACGAGTTGTAAAGGGAACAAATTTTCAAGGCTTAAATGATGTTTCATCTCCAATAGAGCTTGCTAAATACTATTCAGATAATGGCGCTGACGAGCTTGTATTCTACGATATTACAGCATCCTTTGAGGAAAGAAAGCTATTTACAGATATTTTATGCGAGGTTGCCAAAAATGTATTTATTCCACTTACAGTGGGTGGTGGCATTAATACAGTTGACGATTTTGACAGAGTGCTAAAATGTGGCGCGGATAAGGTAAGCGTAAACTCAGGCGCAATTAGAAATCCCGAGCTTATAAGAGAAGCTGCTCAAAAATACGGTAACCAATGTGTAGTTATTTCTGCCGATATAAAAAGAGTAGACGGACAATTCACCGTCTTTTCAAAGGGTGGCAGAGAGAACACAGGAATGGAAGCAATTTCTTGGATTAAAAAATGCGTAGCTTTAGGCGCAGGCGAGGTAGTAGTAAACTCAATTGACACCGACGGAGTAAAGGGCGGATTTGATATAGAGCTATTGAAGCTGATTTGTGAAGCAGTAAATGTGCCTGTTATTGCATCTGGTGGCGCTGGCAATATTCAGCACTTTGTAGATTTATTCAAGCAAATCCCCGATATTGATGCAGGTCTTGCAGCATCAATCTTCCATTTCGGCGAGGTTAAAATAAGCGATTTAAAGCAAGAATTAAAAAAGAATAATATCACAGTGAGGTTATAATATGTTAGATATAGAAAAGCTAAAATTTGATGAAAACGGACTTATCCCAGCAGTAGTAGTTGACTCTATTACAAAAAAGGTTTTAACCGTTGCATATATGAATAAGGAAAGCCTTAAAATTTCAATGGAGAAGGGCTTAACATGCTTCTATAGCCGTTCAAGAAAAGAGCTATGGCTAAAGGGCGAAACAAGCGGCAACTATCAGCATATCGTATCTATCACCGCTGATTGCGACTATGATGCTTTAACAGTAGTTGTTGAAAAGGACGGACCTGCTTGTCACCTTAACACAGACTCCTGCTTTACAAACGAGGTTTATCAAAGCGAGGAAAGACACGAATTTGCATTACAAGGACTATACGATTTACTTGTAGGCAGACAAAAGGATAAGCCGGAGGGCTCATACACCACATACCTATTTGAAAAGGGAATTGACAAAATTCTTAAAAAGGTAGGCGAGGAATGTACCGAGGTAATTATTGCAGGTAAGGCAGACGATAAAAAGGAAACAATTTACGAAATTGCCGATCTTGCATACCATGTAATGGTATTAATGGTGCAAATGGGCATTAGCGTTGAGGATATTCACAGAGAGCTAGCATCCCGTCACATTATCGACCACAAGGTAAAGCAGGAGAAAATGACAAAATGATAGTCTCCACCTACCACGCACACTCCACTTACAGCGATGGCAAGAACACTTTAGAGGAAATGGTACAAGCCGCAATCAAATGCAGAATGAAGGAAATCGGCTTTACAGACCATGCGCCAATGACCTTTTATTGTGATTGGAGCATGGACGAAAAGAATGTTCCAAGCTACAAAAATGAAATTTTAGCACTAAAGGAAAAGTACAAGGACCACATTAAAATTTATTTAGGCATTGAGCAGGACTACTATTCTATCCCCGCCGATCCTAATTATGATTTTATTTTAGGCTCAGTACACTATGTTTATAAAAACGGAGAATATCTGCCTGTTGATTTAAGCGCAAGTGCAATGAACGATTTTGTAAATAAGCACTATAACGGCGACGTTTACGCATATTGCGAGAATTATTTTAAATTAGTGGGTGACATTTACGAAAAAACAAAATGCCACATAATAGGACATTTTGACTTAGTTACAAAGTTTAATGAACGACTACCAATGATAGATATTAATAACCCACGCTATGTAAAAGCCTATACAGAAGCACTAAATAAGCTTTTAAAATCCCCTGCTATTTTTGAAATCAACACAGGCGCTATTTCCCGTGGCTATAGAACAAGCCCATACCCCGACAATAATATGATAGATATAATAGCAAAAGCAGGCAAGCCATTTGCAATCTGCTCCGACACCCACAATACAGGAAGCGTCGCTTGCAGCCTTGAAATTGAGCGCGAAAAGCTTGATAGGCAAGGCTATTCCTACATAAAATCACTGTCAGAAATACTATAAATAAAAAAGATGCTTTATGCGAAGCATCTTTTTGTTATTTGTAAATTAAAGCTATCATAAAAAATATTTATACCGAAGCTTACATTAGTCAGCGTTTTTTTCTGATTTTTCGTTTTTCTCAAGGGTTACAACACCCATTAAAATTTCTTGCGCTTCAAGCGGAAATCTACCCAAATGGTCAGGTCCAATATTAATAAGATAATTGATTTCAAGATCGTTCAGTTTTTTCTTATTATTATAAATTTGCTCACTGCTTTTCCAATTGTGGTCCCAAGAGTTGTAGCCCCAAGAATCATTTAATGTGCAGGCTGATTCATAAAATCCATAGGGGGATGGCTTAAAGCCCTCAATTGAGTTAAAATCAATTGCTTCCTCGGCTGAATTTTTGTTATCAGGTATTTCGTTATCGCCTAAAGAAACATAGTCATATTTGCCATTTCCTAAGCGAGAATTTACAAGACAATTAGGTTGGTGCTTTTTAACAAGGTCATATATTTCTTGGCTTTGCTCTGGTGTTAATGTCATAGGCATATCAAACCAAGCAAGAGAAATATCACCATAGTTTGTCATAATTTCCTTAATCTGTGGAATGATTTTATTTTTAAATGTAATATTAAAATCCTTTTTTTCCTTACAAGGAAAATCCCAAGAATTATCCCAGCTAACTCCAGCACAGCCAATCGGCTCAGTTTTATAGCCACCGCCATTTTCCTCGTGCCAGTCAAGATCTTGAGAATAGTATATGCCGAATTTTAAGTCGTATTTTTTACAAGCTTGGCTTAGCTCCCAAATAATATCTCTTTTAAATGGAGAAAAATCAACACAGTTGTATGGATCAGCCTTGGATTTAAAAAGTGCAAACCCATCGTGATGCTTGGTTGTTATAACAATGTATTTCATTCCACAATCATAGGCAAATTTTGCCCACTCATCAGCATCAAAATATATCGGATTAAATGATTTTGCAATTTTTTCCATTTCACTGTTAGGAATTGCAAGTCCTGATTGAATCCATTCAGCATAATTATGTGATCTTTTGCCTTTATAAACCCCTCCTAAAACAGAGTACAGTCCAAAATGTAGCATAAGACCGTATTTTGCCTCTTTAAACCATTTAATTCCGTCCATAATAAAACCTCACATAATAATTTAAAATAATTATACTACTAATTTTAATTTTTGTAAACAACTAATCAAAAAATTAATAACGATTTTTGCGTTAAATTAATATTTTTGTTTCAATAAAATTGTGTAATATTCAAAAACGTAACCGACAATAGTTTTTTATTGTAAATTCAATCTTTTTATGCTAAAATCATTATATAAATTAAACAACGGAGAAAACTATGTACGAATTAATTAAGGTAAGCGATAATTGCTACTATATAGATTGCCCATCAAAAATCGGCATTATAAAAATCAACGATACTGAGGTCTGCTTAATTGATAGCGGAAACAATAAGGATGCAGGTAAAAGGGTGCGTAAAATATTAGACGCAAACGGATGGTCGCTCAAAATGATTTTAAACACCCATTCTCACGGTGACCATATAGGTGGGAATAAGTATTTACAGGAGCAAACAGGCTGTAAAATCTACGCACCGACAATAGAATGTGACTTTACCAATCATACAATTTTAGAGCCGGCATTTCTATTTGGTGCATATCCCCCAAGAGAGCTTCGCCATAAATTCCTTGTAGCCGAGGAAAGCAAGGCCGAATACCTAACACCGGACATTCTGCCAAACGGTATAGAAGTAATTAATTTAGAGGGACATTTTTTTGATATGGTTGGCTTCAAAAAGAACGATGTAATCTACCTTGCCGATTGCCTATCCAGCAAAGCCACCTTAGATAAATACCGAATAGGTGTTATTTATGATGTAAAAGCATATCTTAACACCCTTGAAAAAGTAAAAAACATGCAAGCAAAAATTTATATTCCATCCCACGCAGAAGCAACTGACGATATAACAAGTCTTGCCCAGTACAATATAGATAAGGTAAATGAAATATGTGAGCAAATACTTGCACTTTGTAAAGAGCCGATCTCATTTGAAGCACTTTTACAAAGGTTATTTAACGAATACAAGCTACAGATGAATTTCGAGCAATATGCACTTGTAGGCAGTACTGTAAAATCCTACCTTGTTTACCTAAAGGAGCAAGGTAAAATTAAAGCAATTTTTGATAATAATTTACTACTTTGGATAAAGGAAAATTAGTAAAATAAAAGCCCACTGCCATTTAAAGCAGTGAGCTTTTTTGATGCTACCTAAGTCACACACGGTAGCGTTAGGGAGTGGGATTATAAGACGCCCGTACAGTTGCCTGTTACTCCTCGTCCTTTTTAGTGTAGTAAATTAAAGGCATATCGTACTCTTTTTCGTAGATTTCCTTCCAAACCCTATAGTTTTCCTTTGCCATATATCTCATGTTTTCCTTATAGCTGAGCTCGCTCTTAGGATAAATAGGCTCGCCAATGTGGATTGTATATTCTTGAACATAATATCCATCTGGCACAAAGCTTTCAGGTACATCAAAATCCTTAATTTCCTTGCGTAAGTCCTCGCCTAAAATATCAGAATCCTTCATAGTGATAAAGCAGGGAAGAATAGGAACATTGTTTTTTACAGCAAACTTATAAGCACCGGGCTTTAAGGGTCTTGGCTTTCTGTAATTCCACCACATAGCCTGCTCAGGATAGAATAGAACAAAATTACCCTTTTGAAGCAGAGTATTTGTGGCATCTGTAAACTTAACCATTGTCTTTAAATTAGAAGAAAGCGGTAAGGTGTAAAAATGTCTCATTAATTCACCAAAGAAGCCGGGGAAAGAGGTGTAATTACCTTCTCGAATAACTCTATAAAACTTTTTCTTGGGCCACTTTTTAGATGCGTGATAAGCCTCTTGAATTGCAAAGCTATCAAATGCATTAAAGTGATTACAGGTAACAACCGCGCCGCAATTTAAATTTTGCCAATTTTCAGCACCCTTAATATCCTTGATAATCATAATTTTTTTATCAAGAATAGTTTTTAAAAACACCTTAGCCTTTGCGTGTGCAATTTTAGTTTTGATTTTAGCGCCTATGCTTTTTCTTAGATAATCAATTTCGTCAGGCATAATTGTTCTTGATGGCGGGTCATCCTCCACATCCTCATCAAATCTGCCTTCCATTTCATATCTTTCAATCTTTTTTACAAGCTCAACTCTATATTGTGAGCGTTTTTTTGCAAGCTGCTTTTGATAGTTGTCATCTCTTGCAACCTCATCAGCTGCCATTTGAGCAAGATTTTTTGCAGACTCAGCATCACGAACTCTTTCTTTATCAGTATATGCATTTAACTCGTTATTTAAAGCATCATATACAGATGTTTCCTTAGCATAGGACCAATAGATGTCAGCACCTCTGCAATCAATATAATGCCAAGGCTTGTTCACCATAATAAAGTGAAGCATATAAGCATCCCTATAATCGTAGCTATATTCAAGACCGTCGGTTAATTCGGTGTTCCATCTTTGGTCAAGCCAATATACGTGGTCCTTGCATATTAAATTTAAATAGTCCTCATCTTGAGTTACAATGAAATCATACTCCCCAAGATGGTAAACAAATTTGTCAAGCACCTTGTTTTCTCTGAATTGCTTACAGTTTATAAGCATAAGACCCGCATTAAAGAAATTATGTCTTGAAACGCCAACAACCTCCTCGCAGTAGGTGCCATAAACATCAACCTGCACCATTGCCTGCTCGTGACAAGCTCCAACATAATTGTCTCCAATATCGGTAAGATATAGCTGACTGATATCACCTAAAACAATAGTATCACTGTCAATATATATAGCCTTATCATATTCAGGGAACATTTCAGCTATAAAAAATCTGTAGTAAGTAGTTTTAGAGTAGTAATGCCTTAAAGGAAGCTTTTTGTTAAATTCCTTTAAATAATCACTAACATCAACAAACTCAACTGTAAAGTTCTCATTTTGTAATTCGTACAACCTTTGCTTCATACCCTCAGTAATGGTTGTACTCAAAACCTTGATTTGATAATCATAATCCTTAGATGCATTCTTTATCATTGAATGTAAAGCAACAACAGTGTACTTTACAAATGCATCATCAACTGCAAAAAAAATAGGGACAATTTGCTTATTCATAAATGTCAAATACCTTTCATTAAATTTCGTAATAAGTCGCTGTATGACAGAAAGACCTAAAAACGATTGATTTTTTTGTACCTATATAATACCACAAACTGAAAAAAATGAAAAGGACATTTTTGAAAAAACACTCTAAAGAAAATTCTCACCATTCTTATTTTTGTAGAAATTGCACTCTACAATTTGTAGAATGATAAAAAATGCTTGATTTTGCCTAAAAAATGTAGTATAATACCATATATAAAAACGAAATTATCGACACATTATGCGATTTTTATAATTTGGAGCTGAAAATGAAGGATGTAAGACCAATAATTTCAAAAAATTTGGCTATGCTCAGAAAGGAAAAGGGATTAACACAGGCTGAGCTTGCCGAAAAACTAAATTATTCCGATAAAGCAATTTCTCGTTGGGAGCATGGCGACACTCTCCCTGATGTAAATGTATTATGTGAGCTTTGTGACTTTTACGGCATAACACTAAACGATCTAACAAGTGAGGATTGTGAGATAAAGGAAGAGGAAGCAATTAAATACAGCAAGGAAATGAATACCTATAAAATATGGCGGTGTATTCTATCTGCATCAATAGTTTGGCTTCTTGCAACACTTGTTTTTACATATTATCTTGCTATAAGCGGTAATAGTAAGCTGTGGATACTTTTTGTATGGGCAGTTCCTGTATCTGGGATAGCCTTTTATATATTTGGCAAGGGCTTTTTAAACTCGATGGTTCGCTTTATTCTAAGCTCAAGTATTATGTGGACTATAATAGCATCAGTATTCTGCAGTTTATTACCGCACGCATTTTGGCAGCTATTCTTGATAGGAGTACCGCTTGAACTAATTATATTTTTAACCTATAAAATGAAAAAATATAAATAAGGAGATAAATATGGAAATCGGAGCAAAATTTAAGGTAACAATTAAGGTTGAGGAAAAGGATACTGCCAAAGCACACGGAAGTGGCACGCTTGCAGTTTTAGCAACTCCCCGTATGATAGCATTAATGGAAGAAAGCGCGTATAAATGTATTGATAAATACCTAGAGGAAGGTCAATCCAGCGTTGGTACATATCTAGATGTTAAGCACCTCTCAGCCACCCCTGTTGGTATGGAGGTATATGCAGAAAGTGAAATTATCGATGTTGACGGCAGAAGAGTAGTTTTTTCCGTAAAAGCTTACGATGATAAGGGATTAATCGGCGAGGGAAAGCACGAAAGATTTATAGTTTTTAGTGAAAAATTTGTAGCTAAAACATATCAAAAGCTAGATAAGTAAGAGGATATTATGTTACTTTACATATTAGTAATTTCAATAGCAACGGTAATTATAATTTTAGCCAACTTTTTTGCAAGCTGTAATTTAGAGTTAACCAACCTGATGTGGCTATCTATTGACACAGTGGTGGGTGTAATTGCCATAATTGCATTGGATGGCTTAATGGCATTCTTAATTCGCCGTTTACTACCAATGTCTTGGTTTGCACCGGGCAAAAAGCTCTTTCAGGTGTCTAAAAATGAAAGAAAATTTTATTTATCGCTTAAAATCAAAGCTTGGAAGGACAAAATACCTGAGCTTGGTGGATTTACAAGCTTCCACAAAAATGAACTATCAAGCTCAAATGATATAGAATACCTAAAACGCTTTATAACAGAATCTAATTTCGGTGTTATAATTCATTTAGAAAATGCAGTGCTAGGCTTTTTAATATTTTTAATTCCGCTATGTAGCGCTCCTTCAATATGGATACCTATTTTTGCAGTAAATTTTGTTTTAAGTATGCTACCTGTATTTGTTTTACGCTATGTTACATATACGCTAAATCGCTTGTATGAAAAGCAGCTCAAAGCCAAGTGAGCTATAAGATAAAGCTTTTATAAATCAATGAAGCATATGAAAATTTTAATCATAAGCAATAAATAACGCCTTGGCATTTGCCAAGGCGTTATTATGTATTTATTTTAAAACCTCAATTACTGCCTCATAAACTCTATCCATAGAGTCAAGCTCCATTGTTTCCTTAGGTGTATGTAAATCGTGAACATTACAGCCAACAGAAATGGCCACAAGTCCCTCAAGCGCTCCAGAAATCAAGCCACATTCAAGTCCTGCGTGAATTAAAGTAGCCTCAGGCCTTTTGCCAGCCACCTTATAAAAAGCGTTTTGATAATCAACAACTAATTTTGACTCCTTATCACTTGCCCAACCGGGATATTTTTCGTGGTGATATGTGCTGCTACCAATTTCTTTGGCTAATTTATCAAGCTCGTTTGTTGACTCGTTTAGCCTTTCCTCTAAATATGAACGAGAGGAGAAGCCAATTGCAATTTCGTTTTCGTTTGTTCTGATTCTAGCAAGATTTCTTGATGTTTCAGGCAAAATAGGAGCAACGGTGCGATAATACATTACAGCATTTCTAAGACCTAAAACCTTCAAGACCTTCTCGGTGTCCTCATAGCTCAAAGCCTTATCAAAGGAAGCCGTATCAACCTTTACAAATAAACCGCCATCCTCTGTAGCCCTTAAAAAAGAACAAGCATATGCTTCAAGATCAATATCTATTCTATCACAAGCAAAAATAGCCTCACACTCTCTCGGAATAGCGTTGTCCTTATCTCCACCGCTAATATATGATAAACGGATGGCAGAATCCTCATTCACCGCCGAAAGAAGCTTGCCCATTAAAATATGCGCATTTAATCTGCCCTTGTCAATATCCTCGCCGGAGTGACCGCCGCAAAGACCGCCAATTGTTAGCTTATAGCCCTTGAAATTACCGTTTTCAAATGTAACAGGCAATGTAAGCTCGGTTCTTATACCGCCACAGCAGCCAATAATAACAGTGTCCTCCTCGGCGGAATCAAGATTTATCATTCTGCGTGACTCGATTTTACTGTAATCAAACTTAGAAGCGCCAACAAGACCAATTTCCTCGCTTGATGTAAATAAGCATTCAACCTTAGGAGTTGAAATTTCTTTTTCAGCAAGCATAGCCATTATAATTGCAACACCAAAGCCGTCGTCAGCGCCAAGAGTAGTGCCATCTGCTCTTAAAATATTGCCCTCTTGAATTAGCTTAATAGGATCAGTCTTAAAATCGTGCACAGTTGCCACATTCTTTTCAGCCACCATATCAGTATGGGCCTGTAGCATAATAGGCTCGTCATTTTCACGACCTGCGCTTGCATTTTTTACAATTAGTACATTGTTTGCGTCATCCTTATAATAGCTTAGTCCTAAATTCTTTGCAAACTCAACTAAATAATTAGCAATCTCAGCCTCATTTCCTGAAGCTCTTGGAATTTTTGATATTTCTTCAAAATATTTAAATGGCGCTTCATTTTTAACGCCACGAATTATCTCTAGCATAACAAACCTCACAAATTTCACTTAATAAAGCTATTTTATCACTACTTTATTGAAAAGTAAATAATAATATGCTAAAATATTTATATAAATATTTTTGGAGATTGTTATGAAACAAATATATAACCCTTATTTACCACTATATGAGCATATTCCCGACGGAGAGCCGCATGTTTTTGACGGCCGTGTTTATATCTATGGTTCGCACGATAAGGAGGACGGAGAAGCCTTCTGTATGCTTGATTATGTAACCTATTCAGCACCAGTTGACGATTTAACCGATTGGCGTTACGAGGGCGTAATTTATAAAGCATCCCAAGACCCTAACTATGAAAATCACCCCTATATGTACGCACCCGATGTTGTAAAGGGTAATGACGGACGCTACTACCTCTATTATTCACTTGCAGGTGGCACAAAAACAAAATCGTGGGCAAGCTGGATAATGAGCGTAGCCGTATGCGATACTCCTTGTGGCAAATTTGAATTTTTAGGCAATGTCAGATACAATGACGGCACAATAGTAAAGGACTTTTTAATGTTCGACCCGGGTGTATTCAACGATAACGGCAGAATTTTCCTTTACTATGGCTTCAATAGCTTTGCAAACGAGTTACCCCTAGAGGAGCAAGGACCCTTCCACGATAAAACAATGGACGAAATTCTTAAAAACCCATATGTATCTGCCTATGTTGAGCTTGAGGACGATATGATAACAGTAAAGCATAAGCCCCGTCAGCTCTTGCCAGATAAAACAAAGGGAACAAGCTTTGAGGGACACACATTTTTTGAGGCAAGCTCAATGCGTAAATTTGGCGATACCTATTACTTTATCTATTCACCAAGAGAATGTAATCACGAAATCTGCTACGCAACAAGTAAATATCCCGATAAGGACTTCGTTTTTGGTGGCACACTCATATCAAACGGTGACATTGAGCTAAACGGAAGACTGCCAAAGGATCGCCTTGCTAGAACAGGCAATAACCACGGCAGCCTAGAATATATAAACGGCGAATATTATATTTTTTATCACCGTCAAACCCATAAAAACGACTATTCCCGCCAAGCCTGTGCAGAAAAAATCAAAATGGAAAAGGATGGAAGCTTTAAGCAGGTAGAAATTACTACAAGCGGACTAAATAACGGGCCACTTAAGGCTCAAGGCACATATCCCTCTGTAATTTGCTGTAACCTGACAAACGGAAATATGCCACACGACGAATGTCACGACATCTATCCTCATATTACCAACAAAGGCGAGGACAGATATATTGCCGAAATAGAGAATAAGACGCTTATCGGCTACAAATATTTTGATTTTCAAGACGTTAAAAAAATTGGTATAGAATACCGTAATGGCTACAAAACACCAAATGGTATGCTAATTATCAAAATCGCCGAAAATGGCGAAAAAATAGCCGAAATCGACCTAAGCTCCACAGAAAATTGGACAAAAGCCGATACATTCGTGCAGATTCCAAACGGTACATATCCACTCTACCTAATTTACGAGGGAGAGGGAGCAATAGAAATAAAGGAAATATATTTTAAATGAAAAACACAACATTATGTTATATAGAAAATGATGGGAAGTATCTTCTAATCCACCGCATCAAAAAGAAAAATGATTGTAACCAAGGCAAATATATTGGCGTAGGCGGTCATTTTGAGGAAAATGAAAGCCCATACGAGTGCGTAATTAGAGAGGTTAAGGAGGAAACAAGTCTCGACATAATCCCACAATACAGAGGCATTATAACCTTTGTATCCGACAAATATGAATGTGAGCAAATGCACCTTTTTACTGCAACCGAATTTACAGGAGAAACAGGGGACTGCAATGAGGGCAATCTATGTTGGATAGAAAAATCAAAGCTAAAGGATATTCCGATGTGGGAGGGTGACTATATCTTTTTAGACCTTCTTGAAAAACGCACCGACTTTTTCAGCCTTAAGCTTTCTTATATAGGCGACACCTTAACCGAAATCTACATCGACAACCAAAAACAATAAGGGGTTGGCTCATTAAAAATCCAGTAAGCACAGGGGTTTATAACAAACTAATAGACAAAAAACAGAAATTGCAAAAATTTCTGTTTTTTGTATTCTTAATGAGCCGCCCCTAGTTATGAGAGGCTAGGCAGATTAAGAGCAGAAATCGTCGTTCTTCGCCCCGTGGACG
>JAGAJV010000082.1 GCA_017625915.1 Clostridia bacterium | reverse complement strand
CCCCCTCCCTTTACACAAGGGAGGCTATTGCCTGCGTCCTTAAACCAGTCGGTTCTCATAATAGTTACTCCTTTTAGTCACTCATTATTAGTGGTTAGTGGTTGGTGGCGAATCCACAGCTAAATTTGCGTAAACGCAAGCTAAATTCAGCGAGCTGAGCTAAATTCGAGCTTCGAGCTAAATTTGCCGTTGGCAAGCTAAAATACCCCCTGCATTAATGCACATCAGTGCAGGACCCCTTATCATTGAGGAAGGCTTGAGTCGCTGTCGCTAGTGGTTAGGGATTGGTTTAGATTGAATTTATATTTATAGAATACTATTTGGTGACTAATTTGTCAATAATTTTTTAAAGTATGAATAGAATTTTAAATCAATGTGACGGATAGGTGATTTTTTTAGTTTTTGACATTTTTTTATTGACAGCATTTTTTGGAAAATGTATAATAAACATATTACTTTAATGGGGGGATATAATGCTTAAACTAAAGGATATTACTAAGCAATATATTACGGGGGATACCTGTGTTAATGCTCTTCGCGGTGTTTCGATTGAATTCAGGCAGAGTGAATTTGTTTCAATCTTAGGTCAATCGGGTTGCGGTAAAACTACTCTTCTTAACATCATTGGCGGTCTAGACAAATATACAAGCGGCGACTTAATTATTAACGGTGTTTCCACTAAGGAATACAAGGACAGTGACTGGGACACCTATAGAAATCATTCCATTGGCTTTGTTTTTCAAAGCTACAATTTAATTCCGCATCAAAGCGTGCTTTCAAATGTTGAATTAGCTCTTACTCTTTCGGGAGTTAGCAAGGCGGAAAGAAAAAGGCGAGCTATAGAGGCGCTTGAAAGGGTTGGTCTTGGTGACCAAATTCACAAAAAGCCTAATCAAATGTCGGGCGGACAGATGCAAAGAGTTGCTATTGCAAGAGCTCTTGTAAACAATCCTGATATTTTGTTGGCTGACGAGCCTACAGGCGCGCTTGACAGTGAGACCAGTGTGCAGATTATGAATATTCTAAAGGAAATTTCCAAGGATAAGCTAATTATTATGGTTACGCACAATCCTGATCTTGCAAATGAATATTCAACAAGAATTATTAATCTTTTAGACGGAGTTGTAATTTCTGACTCTAATCCTTATACTGCAAGCGAGGAAATTGTAGGCAAGCACAATGCGATTCTTTCATTTGAGAATGAAGAGCCATATGTGGCTGAGGGTAAGGTTACAGATATTAAGGTAAAAACTAAAAAGGTAAAAAAGAAGGCTGTTAATAAGAAAAAGAAAAAGTCAATGTCCTTCCTTACTGCTCTTTCTCTTTCCTTAAATAATCTTTTGACTAAGAAAAGCAGAACATTTTTAACATCCTTTGCAGGCTCTATCGGTATTATTGGTATTGCGCTTATTCTTTCAGTATCTACAGGTGTAAATTCTTATATTACAAGCGTTGAGGAAAGCACGATGTCCTCGTATCCGCTTACCTTCCAGGAAACGACGATGGACGCGTCTGCTTTGCTTGCTTCCTTCCTTTCAAATAATAACAGCACGAAAAATCAAGATCCCAATAAGATTTACTCAAACGATATTATGACCTCGGTTATTGAGGGCGTTAATGCCGGTATTACAAATAACAATTTGAAGCTATTTAAGGCTTATATTGAAGCATCCGGAATCAGAGAGCACAGTGTTGATATTAAATACAATTATTCGGCTCACTTAAATACCTATTGGTTTAACACTGATGAAAATGGCAAATTAACTGATTATCACAAGACCTATGAAAATCTTGGCGATTTGATGATTGATGCAGGTATTTTTGACGAGGGTATGGCCGGCTTGTCCTCTATGATGGGTGGCTCGCCTTGGACGGAGCTTATTGGAAATGACGAGTATATTAAATCACAATACGATTTAATTGACGGTCATTTTCCTGAAAATGGCAATCAAATCGTGCTTATAGTTGATTCAAATAAGCAGATTACTGACTATATTCTCTATTCACTCGGTATTAAGGATATTAAGGTTTTAGAGGAATATGTTGACAGAATGGCTGAGGCTAAGGAAAAGGGTGAGGAATTCACTGAAAAATTGCCTCAAACCTCATACACCTTTGACGATATTTACGGATACAGGTTTAAGGTGCTTCTTGACTCTGATTTTTACGAGTATGTTGAGGTTAAGGATGCAAACGGTAATGTTATAAGCCAAAAAATCATTGACAGAACAAATCAAGAGGTGGCTGAAAACAAGTCATTTATTGATAAAAAAATGGAAAACGCACGTGAGCTAGAAATCGTTGGAATTATTTGTGCTAAGGAAAGCTCAGTAACTGCAACTACTGTTGGCTCAATTGGCTACACTACATCTCTTATGACAGCTATTATTAACGATGTTAACGGTAGTGATGTTGTTACATCTCAATTAAACAATGATAAGACTAATTTATTTACAGGCTTTGAATTTAAGGGCTATACGCTTGAGATGGCCGCTGCTTTAAGAGAGCAATTAAAGAACAATCCTGCTATCGCTCCTTATCTTGGCTTCTTAACTGACGAGCAATTAATTGAAATGGTTAATGAGCAAATTGGCTCTTATAAGGGCAATCTTAAAAAGCTCGGTTATGTAGATTTTGAGTCTCCTTCCTCAATTCTTATTTATCCTAAGGATTTTGAGTCTAAGGATGCTATCACAGATTTAATTACGGATTACAACAATAATGCCACTAAGGAAAACAAAATTACTTATACCGATACAGTTGCTCTTCTTATGAGCTCTGTTACAACTATAATTAATGCTATTTCTTATGTGTTAATTGCGTTTGTTGCAATTTCACTTATTGTTTCTTCAATTATGATTGGTGTAATTACCTTAATTTCTGTACAGGAAAGAACTAAGGAAATTGGTGTGCTTCGTGCAATTGGCGCATCGAAAAAGGATGTATCAAGAGTATTTAATGCCGAGACGCTAATTGTGGGCTTTGGCGCCGGTGCGCTTGGTATTTTATTATCGCTTGCACTGATAGTAATTATAAATATCATTCTTTATTCACTAACTGAGCTTGAAACTCTAAAGGCTGTATTGCCTTGGGGCGCAGCTCTCATTCTGGTTGCAATCAGTATGGGACTAACACTTATTTCAGGTATTATTCCATCTAGAGCTGCGGCGAAGAAGGATCCGGTAATAGCTTTACGCACGGAGTGACGTAAAGCAGTGAAATCACTTCGTGGTGAAATCCTAACGGGTGAAATCGCTTCGCGATGAAATCTTGCTTCGCAAGGTTGAAAATTAGTTGAAAGGCTATCGTTTTATGCGGTAGCCTTGATTTTTTTACAAAAATATTGTATAGTATAGGTAGAATGAATTTTAAGGAGATTTATTATGGCACAAGCAAAATGGATTTGGTATCCCGGTAGCTTTGAATTATATCACGGTATGCTACTTATGAACAGGCGTACGAGTGCTAAGAGTTATCCTAACGGTACTAGAAAAAGCGTTTATTATTATCCTATGTGGCGAGTTGACGGGCCTAAGAGAAATGCTATTTTATACAAGGAAGCAACTATTGACCGTGAGGAAGTGGTTGAATTTTACTCAAACTGTGCTGATGCAACAATGTCAGTTGACGGGGTTGGATATCCACCTGCATCTAAGGTTTTACTTAATGTCGGACATCACAGCATATATGTAAGTGGCTTTAAGGCTGAGAGCTTCCCTGCCTTCTATATCAAGGGTAATGCTTTTGCAAGTGACAGAAGCTATTTAGTTGCCCCCTGTGACGATTATTCAGGCAGACACGCAGGATACAGTGATTTATACACCGATTTAGAGGACAGGGTTGAGAATTTTAAGTTTAAATATAAAATGATAGACCCTGTGTCGAAAAAACGCATAAATGGCGGTATTCTTTTTGATTTTGGCAAAGAGATTTTTGGCGAAATTTGCGTAGCTGAGGGTGACTACCATATTGAAGCTATAGATATGTTTCTTGGGGAGTCCTACGAGGAAGCATTAGATACACAATATTCACAGATTATGGCTCACTTAGAATTAGACGAAAGTCCTATGCGCACTAAGCCTATGGCATTCAGATATGTTTTTATACCAAATATCGACACAGATATTGATATTTTTGCAAATTTTGAGTATTTACCTCTTGAAAACAAGGGCTCGTTTAAGTGCGATAATGAAATGATTAACCAGCTATGGGATGTGTGTGCTTACACTATGCTTTTAAACTCGCGCGAGGGCTTTTTTGACGGTATAAAGCGTGACAGATGGGTATGGAGCGGCGACGCATATCAAAGCAATTTAGTAAACTATTATTTAGCTTGTGATAAGGATATAGTAAGGCGTACTGTAAGAATGTTAAGAGGCAGCGACCCTATTAAAAAGCACATTAATACTATTTGTGATTACACATTTTTATGGATATGTGGCATTTGGGACTATTATTTCTATACCGGGGACAAGGATTTTCTTACTGATATTTATCCTGATATGCTTGACATAATGAGCTTTATTGAGGGACGACTTGGCAAAGACAAGATGTATGAAAGAAAAGCTGACGACTGGGTATTTATTGACTGGTCTACCTTTGACTCAAACGGTCCTATGTGTGCTGAGCAAATGTTGCTTTGCCGTGCATATGAGAGCCTTGGCAAGTGTGCTGGTGTTATTGGTGACAAGTCAATGGCTACAAAATGCAAAAAGCGTGTTGATTATATGAAAGAGCAAATTAATCTTCTCTATTGGAATGAGGACAAGGGTGCATTTATTGACGATTATGAATCTGGCAAAAACAATGTAACAAGACACGCAAATATTTTTGCATTACTTTTTGATTACACAACCAAGGAAAGAAAAGAAAAGATTACTAAAAATGTAATTTTCAACAAGGAAATTACACCTATTACAACACCTTACTTTGAATTTTATGAGCTTGACGCGATGTGTCAGCTTGGCAATTTTGAATACTTTACTAATATGCTTGATAGCTATTGGGGCGGTATGCTTCGTCTTGGCGCTACTACTATTTGGGAGGAATTTGACCCTACAAAATCCGGTATTGCGCATTATGAGATGTACGGTGGCAAGTATGAAAAGAGCCTTTGCCACGCATGGGGCGCTTCTCCAATTTACTTGCTTGGTAAGTACGCTCTTGGTGTTGTGCCTACTAAAGCAGGCTACGAAAGCTACACAGTTACTCCTAATTTAATGGCATTTGGCGAGATTGAAGGCAAGGTGCCAACGCCTAACGGTGAAATTTATGTTAAGGCAAATAAAGAGGAAATTTCCGTGCTTTCGCCTATTGACGGCGGTACATTGATTTACAAGGGTAAAAAATATAAGATTAAAAAAGATGAAATGCTGACAATTAAGGCGTAATTTCAACAGAATATTTATTAAACAAAAAACTTGCGATTTACTCGCAAGTTTTTTATTATCTATTATAGTAAAGCGAACGCCATAATTTTTTCATAAATTTTCCTTTAGGATTTTTAACATTTGTTGCTACAAGCATAAGCACAGAAAATAGAACAACCACTACGCAAAGTACGTAAGCTATTACTATTGACGCTCTCGTTGTTACTGCTCCTCTATATACTACTGTGCCATTGTATTGAACCTCTAACAGTTTACTTGAGCTGTTGGCAATTTTTAACTGTACTTCAGCATTTTGAGGTACATTATCTAACAGCGTATCGACTTTGATTTGCTGACTACTTTTTTCGGGCAATTCAAATTTTAAATCATTAAAATATAAACAATTATTCTCATATTTTGAATATATTTCTGTGATTTCACAGTAGTCATTGTCAGAAATGTATGATATAACTGTCATAATCACCGCAAAAATAGCTGACAAAATAACCATGCTCCACAAAATGTTATATGCAATAGTTGATTTTTTCGAGGTTATTGACTTTGATATTAGTCCTGCTCTATATGAATTCATACTATTCCCTTCCGAAAAATATATGATTTAAAAGCAACCGAAATGCTCGGTTGCTTTTATGTTATTTTACTTTAGTTTTGCTACAAGGTCAAGAATTTCAAGCTCCTGCTGTAGCTTATTTAGGTCTGTGTTTTCGTCGATTACAACAAGCTCTGTATCTGTTAGCTTAGCAAATAGGCGAACATCCTCAACTGTAAGAGCAGTAGAAACTACTGTATGGTGTGCGCCGCCTGCGTAAATCCAAGCTGCTGCACCGTCTGCATGGTTTGGCTTTAGCTTCCACATAATTCTTGCAACAGGAAGCTTTGGCATTGGCTTAGGCTGCTTTACAAGTTCAATAGATGCGCAGATAAGTCTGAAGCGATTGCCCATATCGATCATACATACAGCAACGCCGTCGCCCTCAACACCGGCAAATACAAGTCTTGCCGGTGGCTCTTTACCACCGATACCTAAGTGATGAACCTCAATCTTTGGTTGAGTTGAAGCAAAATCAGGAGAAACCTCAAGCATATGTGAGCCAAGCACAACCTCGTCGCCCTTTGTAAAGTCGTAGGTGTAGTCCTCCATAAAGCCTGTTGAGCCCTCTCTGCCCTTTGCCATTTCACAGAAAATTGCGTTAAGTGCAGCTGTCTTATAGTCACCCTCTGCGCCAAAGCCAATGCCCTTAGCCATCATTCTTTGGGTTGCAAGTCCCGGAAGCTGTTTCATTCCGTGTAAGTCCTGGAAGGTATCTGTATATGCGCCGAAGTTGCCCTCTGTTAAGAACTTATCAAGTGCGATTTCGTACTTTGCTTGCTCCTTAACTGCATCAAGATTATCTGTATTCATTATGTAGAGGTCGTTATACTCTGCCATTTTTGCGTTTAATTCGTCATCTGTAACTGCGTTTACAAGAGCTACAAGGTCACCGATACCGTAGTAATTTACATTCCAGCCGTATTTAATTTGGCTTTCTACTCTGTCGCCGTCTGTTACTGAAACCTCTCTCATATTGCTACCGAACATAGCAACATTTAGGTTCTTTGAGAAGTCAACTGCTCTTGCTACATCAAGGAATTTCTTAATCTTTTCAATTACATCCTCGTGCTTGTAGTAGCCAACGATAACCTCACGCTTTACGCCTAAGCGTGTGCACATAAAGCCGTATTCTCTGCCACCGTGAGCAGTTTGGTTAAGGTTCATAAAGTCCATATCAATTGCATCATATGGAAGCTTTTCATTAGCCTGTGTATGGAAATGTAGAAGTGGCTTCTTTAAAAATTGTAGTCCCTTAATCCACATTTTTGCAGGGCTGAAGGTGTGCATCCAAGTAATAACTGCGATACAGTCGTTATCGTTTGTTGCCTTTTTGCAAAGCTCAACACAGCTTGCTTCATCTCTTACGATGCCGATATATTCGATTTTTACTCCGTCAATTTTCTTGTCAAGATACTTTGCAATAGTCTTTGAATCCTTTGCAACATCAAGTAAGCACTCCTCGCCATATAGGTCCTGGCTGCCTGTTATAAAATAAACCTTCTTCATTTTGTTTTCTCCTTATTATCTTTTATTCTCAAGTGCCATCACCATATCAACTCTTGTCTGATGTCTGCCACCCTCAAAATCTGTATTAATAAATATATCAGCAATATCGCAAGCAAGTCCTGCGCCGATTACTCTTGCGCCCATACAGAGCACATTTGCGTCGTTATGTAATCTTGTAAAGCGAGCTGAAAATGTATCTGTACAGCAGGCTGCACGAATACCCTTGCATTTATTTGCTGCCATACTCATTCCTATGCCTGTACCACATACTAGTATGCCAAGGTCCTGCTTACCCTCAGTAATAGCATTACATACCTTCTCTGCATAATCCGGGTAATTACAGCTATCCTGTGTATATGTACCATAGTCAACTACCTCGATGCCCTGTGCCTCAAGGTGCTTTTTGATTTCTGCCTTTAAATCAAGTGCTGCGTGGTCGCTTGCAATTGCAATTGTTCTTTTCATTATTTGTTTTCCTCTTTTAGTTTTTCTTCTCGTTCTCTTTCAGCTTGTGGCTTGCGTAAATATTCTACGCTTAGCTCTCTATCGGTTGTTGCTTCCTCGTTTAATAGCTTTTTATATGCTATTTTTCCAACGGAAAATGCGTTTTGATAGCGAAGCATTTCCGGCGTAGATTTTAAATTTGCGATATTCATATTTTCAATTAAGGAATAGCCGTCACCCACAAAATAGATGCTTTCATTATAATTTTCAAGCATTGGGATAAGGTCAGAAAGCATCATACAGGTATCGCCAATTATGCGCTTACCGTTTAAAAACGCACCTGTATAAACCTGTCCCCGTCTTGCGTTCATTATTGGGCAGACAATACCAGAAAAGCCATCAAGATTTTCGGCTAAGGCTTCGATTGTGCTTACCTCTACGCATTTTTTATCCTTACCAAAGGCAAGTCCCTTTATGGTGGCAACGCCTATTCTTACGCCAGTAAATGAGCCCGGACCGTTTGACACTGCATAAGCATCAATTTGGTCATTTGATACATTTAAGGTTGACATAAGATGCTTTACCATTGGTAAAAGAGTTTCACTATGGGTGTTTTTTGTATTAGCAGTATATACGCCTAAAAGCTTATCGTTTTCGAGCAGGGCAACGGTTGATGTGTTAGCGGTTGAGTCTATAGCCAAAATTTTCATCCTTGTTACCTCTCTATTGTGATTTTGCGCGCGTTTTCGTTATCGCTTACTCGTTCAATTGTTACCTTATAAGCATCGCTCGGAATTGAATCGGGAATATTTTCGCTCCATTCTATAACGCAAATACCCTTTTGCACATAGTCGTCAAAGCCCATAGCATAAAGCTCGTCATCGTCGTTTATTCTATAAACATCGAAATGATAAAATGGAATTTTGCCTCCCTTATATTCGTTTACAATTGTAAAGGTTGGGCTTTTTACTCTTGCGGTTGGGGCAAGTATGCTTGCAAGACCGCGAACAAACGCGGTTTTGCCAACACCTAAATCGCCATACATTGCTATAAATTCACTCTTACCACTATTTATGGTAAGAGCAAATTCACTTGCTATTTTTTCGGTTTCCTCAGGGGAATATGTATGAAATACTTGTTTCATATTAGAAAAGTCCTGTAATCTTTCCGTTATCGTCAATATCAATCTTTAATGCAGCAGGTGCTTTTGGAAGTCCCGGCATTGTCATAATAGCGCCTGTTAATGCTACAATAAAGCCAGCGCCTGCTGATAATTTAACCTCTCTTACAGTTAATGTAAAGTCAGTTGGTCTGCCTAGCTTTGCAGGGTCGTCAGATAGTGAATACTGTGTTTTAGCCATACAAACCGGAAACTTAGCGTACTCTGGGTTAAGTGCTTCAAATTCTGCAATTGCTTTGGAGGCTGCTGCATCAAACTTAACATCCCTTGCACCATAAATTTCCTTAGCTACAGTTGTGATTTTATCCTTAATTGACATTTCGTCAGGATATAGTACATGGAAATTGCTTTCCTTGTCGCAAGCCTTAACTACCTTTTCCGCAAGCTCAATTCCGCCGTCTCCGCCCTTAGCAAACACCTCAGATAAAGCAAACTCTGCGCCCTTAGCTATACACATTTGTTCAACTGCCTTTAATTCAGCCTCTGTATCCGTGCCAAAGCGATTGATTGCAACTACTACAGGCACGCCATACTTTTGAAGATTATCAATATGTGCTTCAAGGTTAACTGCACCCTTTTTAAGTGCTTCAAGGTTTTCGCTTGCAAGGTCTGCCTTAGCTACCCCACCGTTATATTTAAGTGCTCTTACTGTTGCAACAAGCACAACACAAGCCGGCTTTAGGTTTGCAAAGCGACACTTAATATCAAAGAATTTCTCAGCGCCAAGGTCAGCACCAAAGCCTGCCTCTGTAATTGCATAATCGCTTAGCTTAAGTGCTAGCTTTGTTGCTCTTACTGAGTTACAGCCGTGAGCAATATTTGCAAATGGGCCTCCGTGAATAAGAGCCGGTGTATTTTCAAGTGTTTGAACTAAATTTGGCTTTAATGCATCCTTTAATACTGCTGCCATAGCGCCATTAACGCCAAGGTCACTACAGTAAACAGGGCTACCGTCGTACTTATAAGCAACCAAGATTTTGCCAAGTCTATTCTTCAAATCTGCGATTGACTCACTTAAGCATAGAATAGCCATAATTTCGCTGGCAACTGTAATCATAAAATGGTCTTCTCTTGGAACACCGTCAACCTTAGCGCCAAGACCGATTACAACATTTCTTAATGCTCTGTCGTTCATATCAAGAACTCTTGGGAATAAAACTCTTCTTTGGTCAATGCCTAGCGCATTACCCTGTTGGATATGGTTATCAATTACTGCGCTTAAAAGGTTATTTGCAGTTGTGATTGCGTGGAAATCGCCTGTAAAGTGTAAATTAATATCCTCCATAGGTAAAACCTGTGAGTATCCACCACCGGCAGCGCCGCCCTTAACACCAAATACAGGTCCTAGGGAAGGCTCGCGAAGTGCGATAATTGCATTTTTGCCCAGCTTGCTCATAGCCATACCAAGACCTACAGTTGTTGTAGTCTTGCCCTCGCCTGCCGGGGTTGGGTTGATGGCTGTTACAAGAATTAGCTTACCGTCCTTTTTATCTGCCATTCTTGCTAAAAATTCGTCTGTAATTTTTGCCTTATACTTACCGTACGGCTCGTACTCTTCCTCTAAAAGTCCGATTTTTTCTGCTATTTTAGAAATGGGCTCTAGCTTTGCACCTTGTGCAATTTCAATGTCTGTTAGCATTTTAACTTCTCCTTTACATTGTAAGAATTTAATCTCTTGGCTATATTGTAGCATATGTTATATATAAAATCAAATATTTTTTTAATATTATTTACATTTTTTTCGTTTTGTGATATACTTATAAAAATTCATCTGCCTGTGGCGTAGTTGGATAACGCACAAGACTCCGACTCTTGAGAACGTAGGTTCAAATCCTATCAGGCAGGCCAAAAAAAACGGCAAGCCTTTTTGTTGGCTTGTCGCTTTTTATATTTATAAAAATTTCACAAATTTTTTTAAATATTCGTCGCTTATTGATTGTTCAATTTCTTTAATGCTTTTTTGAAGCTTGCCTTCCTTAATGCCATTATACATTGCATCAAAAATTCGCACTCTTATGGCTGATAAAATTGATTTTTCTATCCAATATGAAAATTGTGAATTTGGTAGCTTACATTCGCATTTTTTCATTTTGATATACATTTCAGTGCCGTCGGAAACATCGTGCCATAGGTCAACAAAAACAAAATCGTATGCATTTTTGTTCATTTCGTTTTGTGCGAAATCAAAGGCGTCGCTTTTTATTATGCTTATTTTATGCTTATTTTCAAATTGTGGCAGTATGTGTTCGTTAAAAAGGCTTATTACGCTTTCGTCTCTTTCCACAATTGTAATGTCAGAAACCTGTTCCTTTAGGCTTATCATATACGCATAATATCCTAGCCCTAAGCCATAAACTAAGACACTCCCCTGCGCGTTTTTTATTGGCTCGCGCATTGTTTCAATTTCATTTGGCTTAATTGCCATCCATTCAATTTCATTTTCAAAAACGGTTGGAAAGGTAAATTCTTTATCGAAATAGCCTATTCTTGGAATTTCAGTATAGCCTTCTCTTATTATATCGTCACGGATAAATGCTTCGTATGGCTGGTAGGCTTGGTAGCCCAGAGTCCATTTGCCTATTTTTTTGTTTGGTATTTTGATGCTTTTATAGTAGGGATTTTCTGTATATTCCTTTTCGTTAAGGCACTTTATCGATTTTATATAGTATTCCTTCAAAAGCTCGTTTGCCAGCTTGTCGTCATCTGTAAATATGTTGGATATAAACATAGCATAGGAATATTCCTCCAGTGCTTTATTACCGCATGTAATTTCCTCAATAAGCTCTTTTGTAATTGTACAGGGAGCATTATTTAGATATGAGGCAATTTGAGAAAAGACAAGGAGATTTTTTTCTTGTCTTAAATATATTTCCTCTAATTTTTTCAAATTTTGCTTATCCATACATGCTCCTTAAAATTAAAAAAGCAACATTGTTGCTTTTTTTATTTCTTTTCAAAAGAAGAAAGCGCGGCACCTATTACTGTGCTAAATTGCGCGTTTTCAGGAATCACAAACCTCATATCAAACATTTGATTAAGCATATCAAAGGTAGGCTTTGCCTGTGACATTTGTGTTAGGTTTCCTGTTAAAACAACATCCTTAATATTAAACTGCTTTGCCCCAAAATATGCAATCATTCCAATAGTTTCAAAAACCATATTTATAATACCGGCAGCAAGATCTCCTTGTGTTGCTATATCGCTTAGCTTACCAAAGTTTGAGGCAGTTAGCTGACTGCTTAAGCCTATGTCCTTTTTTGAAATATCCTTTACCTTTAAGTCGATATTGTCTATATTACCTGTTTTTGCAATTTCGTCTATATGCTCAGCGGTGTTAAGTCCTAAAAGCTTTCTGGAAAGCCCCATAAGAGTACCACCACCAACGCCTGTACCGCCCATATAAACCGGCTCCTTGCCCTCAACTGCGTGAACAAGGGCAGTTCCTGTACCAAGGCTTACTATTATAGCATCCTTAAGTCCAGAAAGGTAAAGTCCACCAAGACCTATGCTCTTAAATTCAGGGGTGACCTCGCAATTTAAGCCATAGATTGGCTTATTAATATAAGATGAGCCTGCGCCCGTTAGCATTACCTTATCTATATCCGAAAGTCCTAATCCGTTTTTATCTGTAAATTTACCAAACGCTCCGTAAATTGATGTAATCGGGTCGTTTGCAGTTACAAACATGGGCTCTATGAGATTTTTATTATTATCAAAGCCAACAATTTTAGTTGTACTTCCACCGATGTCAATTCCTATTACTACTCCCATATTAGTTCCCCTTTCACTTTTTTATAATTTTACCACAAATAATATAAAAAATCAATAAATATACAAAAAATACCGACCGAGGTCGGCATTTTATGTTAGTCTAATGCTATTTCATGGCCTAGCTCGGCTGATTTATAGAGCGCTTCAAGGATTTTAACCATATTAACACCCTGCTGTGGTGTAAAGTCCGGCTCAGCCTTTCCCTCGATTACATCTATAAAGTGGCGAATATTGCCCTCGTGGTGATTTAGCCCACGGTAGTCATCTGTTGCAGGTCTTAGAGTTGCCAGTGTTCCACATTCCTCTGTATAAATTTCAAATTTATTCTCTATACCGAGAAGCTTAGAGCCTGATTTTTCACCACGAAGCTCTACAAACACCTGGTCGTTTTCAATATTGGATGCCCAAGAAAATTCTACTTGTAGGCAAGCTCCATTATCAAAGCGAATAAAGCCCATCGCTAAATCCTCAACATCTGTTTTAGAATATGAGGTGTGTGCAAATTTTGAATATGTACAACCGCTTACGGTAACAGGCTTAGCGTTGCCCATTAGGTACATTGCAAGGTCGATAATATGAACGCCTAGGTCGATAAGAGGTCCACCACCGCTTTGTGCCTTATCGGTAAACCATCCGCCCCAGCCAGGGATGCCGCGGCGTCTTATCCATCCACATCTACCTGCGTAGATTTCGCCCATTTTGCCCTCAGCGATATATTTCTTTAAAAACTGAGTTGACTGACGGTAGCGATTATTTCTTATAGCCATTAAGGTTTTGCCGTTTTTCTCGGCAGCTTCCTTCATTTTAATAGCCTCGCTTGCGTTTATTGCATCAGGCTTCTCGCACAATACATGTAAGCCGTGATTTAATGCGTATACTGCAACTATTGAGTGTAGATAGTTAGGAGTGCAGATGTCAACAGCATCAAGCTCTTCTTTTTCTATCATTTCCTTATAATCCTTATAAAGTGCTGCGTTGGGATAGCGCTTTTTTGCGTCCTCAAGCTTTTTATCCTCAATATCGCAAATTGCAACGATTTCAACATTGTCAATTTTGTCGTAAGCGCCCATATGAGGTCCTTGACAAATTTTGCCTGCGCCAACAATACCTAATCTTACCATTATTTTTCCTCTAATCTTGCAACCCAAGGACACTCAAGAGGTCTTCTTGGACATACAGGGGCTGCCCATCTTACTGCGTTTGTAATAATTGTTTGAACATTCTTATTATAGAAGGTTGGGTAGGATTCGTGACCCGGTTGGAAATAGAATACCTTTCCGTTTTCTCTGTGCCAAATACAAGCAGAACGGAATACCTCGCCGCCATTGTACCAGCCAATCATAAGTAGCTTATCCGGGTCAGGAATACCAAATGGCTCTGTGTATGTTTCCTCGCCCTCAAGCTCAATAAATCTATCGTTTAAGCCTGCCATAATTGGGTGATTATGGTCTAAAATCCATAGTCTTTCCTTATCGTCACTTTCTCTCCAACCAAGGTTACAGGTTGTACCCATAAGTAGCTTGAATGGCTTAGAATGGTGCGCGGAGTGTAGGAAAATAATACCCATACCACCTAAAACCGCTTCCTTAACCTTAATTGCTATTTCGTCAGGAACCTCACCGTGTCTTACATGTCCCCACCATAGCATAACATCTGTATTTTCAAGCAGCTCATCAGTAATGCCGGCATTTTCTCTTAACTGCTTATTTTCGTCGTAAAGAGTTGCTGTAGTTACCTGAATATCCTCATTTGTGCCCAAAAATTCTGCAATAGCACTATGAATTCCCTTTGGATAAACCTTTGCAATTCTTTCCTCCTCTTGCTCGTGGCAATACTCATTCCATACTGTTACCTTAATCATTTTTGCTTCCTTTCTTATTAGAAGAATTTTTTATTAGTATATCATATTACACTATATATTTCAAGCAAGTTAAGAAAATTCATTGACAAAAAAATCATAAAATGGTAACATATAATAAACTGTAATGAGAGGTTTATTATATGGTTAATTTAGGTAATGACTGGGACGAAATTTTAAAGGATGAATTTGAAAAGGACTACTATTTAAATATACGGAGCTTTTTAAAGAGTGAATATTCGAAAAGAACTATTTATCCTTCTATGTATGATATATTTAACGCTTTAAAATATACTTCTTACGAAAACACTAAGGTTGTTATTTTAGGGCAAGATCCTTATCACGAGATTGGACAGGCTCATGGTCTTTCCTTCTCCGTTAAAAAAGGAATTAAAATTCCACCCTCGCTTGTAAATATTTATAAGGAATTAAACAGTGATATTGGCATGAGCATACCAAGCCATGGAGAATTAACCTCTTGGGCTAAGCAGGGAGTTTTGCTATTAAATGCAACGCTTACAGTAAGAGAAGGACAAGCTAATAGCCATAAGGATATAGGCTGGGCATTTTTCACTGACGAGGTAATTAAAAAGCTGGATTTATCGGATAAACCAATTGTATTTATTTTATGGGGCGCAAATGCCAGAAGCAAGAAAAAATACATTACCAATCGTAACCACTTAGTTATAGAATCCGCACACCCCTCGCCACTTTCTGCATATAACGGCTTCTTTGGCTCTAAGCCATTTTCGAGAGCAAATGATTTTTTAATTAAAAATGGATTAGCACCTATAAATTGGAATAGTGTAAACGAAATCGAGTAGGTAGAAACCAATCCACCTCTCACACCACCGTACGTGCCGTTCGGCATACGGCGGTTCAATTCAAAATTAAATACGTGCTACCTTTAGGTAGTAATCGGAAAGACTGACTAAGCCTCGCTTGGTCAGTTTT
>JAGAJV010000081.1 GCA_017625915.1 Clostridia bacterium | reverse complement strand
TTCTGCTCTTAATCTGCCTACCCTCTTGATTTAAGGGGCTACACATTAAGAAGAAAAGACAGAAATTTCAAAGGAAATTTCTGTCTTTTGTTATTATTTGGCTTAAATTTGCTTGTAATACAAGGCTTCTTAATGTGTCAGCCCCGGATGCGATAGCATACGGATGAGGTGTTACTGATCACTATTTTTTCTTCTCTTTAACACTAAAACCAAGCTTGAAACAGCCATTAAAACAGGGAATATTAGCGCAACTAAAAAGCCAACTCTAATATCGTCATTAAATAAGCTTGAAACACTACCGGCAAGAGAGGGACCGACAAGACAGCCTCCGTCACCAAGTAAAGCAAGCACGCCAAACATTAAAACACCACCGTTAGGGATTCTTTGTGATGCTAAGCTGTATGTAGCAGGCCATAAAACGCCACAGCCAAAGCCACAGGTAGCGCAACCAATAAGTGAAAGAATAGGATTGCTTGAAATAATAGCTAATACATATGTAGCTACACAAATAACCGAGGAAATCAAAATTGCTGTATCGAGCTTTAATTTTTCACTTACCTTTGCATAGAAAACTCTTGTAAGCGCCATTGTAAGAGCAAACATACAAGGACCAAGTAAGTCACCAACCCATTTTTCAACACCTAAAGCAGACTCAGCGAAGTATGAAGCCCATTGGCTCATTGTAAGCTCGGAAGCGCCTGCACATAGCATCATAATAAGGAAAAGCCAGAATGTACCACTCTTTAAAAGTGTACCTAATTTAGCACCCTTGCCCTCCTCAACTAAATGATTAATAGGAGCAAATGTAAATAAAATTAAACCAATTAACGGAATAATAGTCCAAACACAAGCAATTATGTACCACCTCTCAATGCCAACCAGCTTGAAAAACAAGGTAGAGAGAAGCACAACAGCAAACTGTCCCCAACAATAGAAGGAATGTAAAAGACTCATAAAGCCGGCCTTGTTTTTAGTAGGACAAGCCTCAACAATAGGAGAAATAAGCACCTCCATAAGACCGCCGCCAACGCCACAAAGCATCATTGCAACCATAAGACCGTAAAAAACAAAGCTCTTAGGTAAAACAACAGTAGCAAGCGCCATAACAACTAAGCCTAGTATAGCAAATACGTCCGCACAAATTACTAGCTTGCGATAGCCAATTTTTTCAGCATATTTTGAAGCAATAATATCAACTAAAAGCTCAAGCACAAAGTTAGAGGAAATAAGCACAGTAATTTGAATAGGAGTAATGCCAAATTCCTCACCGAAAAACACAAAAAGAAGCGGTGGAAAATTAAGCATTATAGCCTGCGTAGTATAGCCTAAAAAGCTTGCAGTTATAGTATATTTAAAATTATTTTTGACCATAAAAACCTCGCTGAAAAATCAAAAAAATTATACCCTGTTATTCTAACATAACAGGGTACAAAAATCAAGCCTATATAAGATTAATTTTATATTTTTCCAGCCAATAATCAAACTGTATAAGCCAAGCCACCATTTGAGGCGCGCTCATAAGCTGACCAAACCAAGTACCGCTTGAATTTAACATTTCATCAAGCTTGTTTTTGTCAAGCACCTCATTTAAATACGAGCCCCTTTTAAGCCTATCCTTAAGCATTTGTGCAACAGCCTCTAAATACTTAGGGTTGTGTGTTTTTGGATATGGGCTTTTCTTTCTCCACAAAATTTTGTCAGGCAAATATCCCTCCATGCTGTTACGAAGCAGAGCTTTTTCAACATTATTTTCAAACTTGATTTCCCAAGGCACATTAAAGACAAATTCATAAATTCTATGGTCAGCAAATGGCACTCTTACCTCAACGCCGCTTGCCATGCTCATTCTGTCCTTTCTCTGTAAAAGAGAGGTCATAAAGTAGTTTACCGATAAATACGAAGCTCGCCTTGCAGTTTTCATTTTCTCGGTGTCGTCTTCTAAAATCGGACACTCCTCAAAGGATTTTTTATAAATTGACCTTACATAGTCATAGCCCTCGTCACTGCTTGATACATTATCCCTGAATAATGAGGCGCGAAGCCTAGGCTGATGTATCCAAGGGAAAAAGTCTGAATATAGCATCTCGGGACGGTAAAACCAAGGATACCCACCAAAAATCTCGTCAGAGCATTCGCCGCTAAGTCCAACCGTGTGTCGCTTTTTTATCTCCTTGCAAAAATATAAGAGTGACGAATCAATGTCAGCCTGACCGGGCAAATCACGGTATTTCGTGGCTGCAATTAGATCATTTGCAAGAATATCCGTAGGACAAGTAAGCACAGTATGGTTTGTTCCTAAATAATCTGCCACATATAAGGCGAAATCGTCATCCTTTTCGGGCTGAAACAGGCTATTTTTAAATGCTTCCTTGTTCCCCTCATACTCAAATGAGTATGTATCAAGTATAGTACCGTTTTCCTTGCAGTATTCCTGACCTACGCTAGATACCACACTGGAATCAAGCCCACCCGAAAGAAGCACACATAGAGGCACGTCTGACACCATTTGTCGCCTTATTGCGTCACACATTAAATCTCTTGTTTTCTCAACGGCATAGTCCCTGTCCCTGAAATATGGCTTCGCTTGTATCTCCCAATATTTCCACTTTTTTACACCATTTTTGTCGAAAATCATACACTGGGCGGGACATAATTCTAAAATATCGCAAAAAACACTTTTTCCCGACACAAAATTAGGACTTAAATACAAAATCTCCCAAAGTCCGTATTTGTCAACATTTGACGAAACAAGAGGATTTTCAAGCATTGCCTTTATTTCCGATGCAAAAATAAGCGAGCTTCCCTTAATAGAATAATAAAGAGGCTTAACTCCAAACCTATCCCTTGCTAAAAAGACACTCTCCCCGTCATAAACACAAAAAGCAAAAATTCCGTTTAAGTATTTAGGACAGTCCGCACCGTAAATAATGTAAGCATAAAGCAAAACCTCAGTATCGCAATTAGTCCTTAGCTCAATTCCTCTTTTTCTAATATCCTTTTTTATCTCGTCACAGTTATAAATTTCACCGTTATACACAATAGTGTATTTTTTATTTCCGTAAATAACACTCATAGGCTGATGTCCGTTTTCAATATCCATAACGCTTAGTCGGTTATGGCCAAGACACACATTTTTATCACTGAAAATATCACTGTCATCAGGACCTCTGTGCTTCATTACCCTGTTCATTTTTTTAACCGTATCGTATCTTTTATCCGATGGCGATATAAAATCAACCTCACCGCAAATTGAACACATATAATTACCTCATCTTAAAGTATCGCTTTTACTATTATATGCTGCAAAAGAAAAAATATCCCAACAATGCGTTGAGATATTTTAGCTTATTTATTTTCTTTAAACAATTTCAAAGCATCATAAATGCTGTCAATAGAAATAAGGGATACTCCCTCAGGTACTTTTAATTTGCTATCTGCCGATTTATACGGTAAAGCAATTGTGTCAAACCCTAAACGATATGATTCGTTAATTCTTTTTTGTATATCACTAATTGAACGACATTCTCCTGCCAAGCCAATTTCGCCCATAGCAAGCACATTTTCAGGAATAGGAATTTCCTTTATGCTTGATATTAAAGCAAGGGCAACTGCAAGGTCAACAGATGGCTCGTCAAGGCTTAATCCACCAACAACATTTAAATAAATATCATTCTGTGAAAATCTCAGTCCAAGCCTTTTTTCAAGCACTGCAAGAAGCAAGCATAAACGGTTATAATCAATACCGTTTGAGGTTCTTCTGGGCGCAGGAAATGCAGTAGGAGTAACAAGCGCCTGTATTTCTGCAATCAAAGGGCGAGAGCCCTCCATTACACATACAGCACAGCTACCACTAACACCAACAGGTCTGCCACTTAAAAGCATTTCCGACGGATTAGGCACCTCTATAAGCCCCATATCACTCATTTCAAAAACGCCGATTTCATTAGTTGAGCCAAAACGGTTTTTAATTGCGCGAATAATTCTATAGGATTGATGCCTTTCGCCCTCAAAATAGAGAACTGCGTCCACCATATGCTCAAGCACCTTCGGTCCTGCAATCGTACCCTCTTTATTAACGTGACCCACCAAAATTACAGAAATACCCTTGCTTTTTGCAGAGGCAATAAGCTTAATAGCACATTCCTTAACTTGATTAATGCTACCGGGAATAGATGTGCAATTTGGGTCAAACATAGTTTGTATAGAGTCAATAATCATAATATCCGGCGAAATTTTATCAGCTTGCGTTAAAACATTATCAACATTAGTTTCAGTCATAAAGTATGTATTTGTACCCTCTATGCCAAGCCTTTCCCCTCTTAGCTTTAATTGCCCCTTAGATTCCTCACCGGAAACATAAAGCACCCTTGCGTCAATCTTAGAGCAAATCTGCATAAGCAGAGTAGATTTACCAATACCGGGCTCACCTGCTAACAAAATAACGCTACCGTCAACAATTCCACCGCCAAGCACTCTGTCAAGCTCACTAATTCCTGTATAGGAGCGAATATATTTAGGCATTTCCATTTCCGTAAATAAAACAGGCTCGGAAAAATCAGAAATTATAGCAGTGCGTGTATTTTTAGGCACAGCTTTAGGTTGATAGGTTTCCTCAACCATAGTATTCCAGCTTTTACAGGATGGACAACAACCAACCCACTTAGGGCTTTGATAGTCACATTCTGTGCATACATAAACCTTTTTTTCTTTCATTTTAATATCCTTTAGTCAATAATCGAGCTAAATATAGTAAGCGCTAGCTTAGCTCTGTAATCCTCATTTTTTAAATTGTTAAGCTCATTTTCATTTGACAAAAAGCCACATTCAATAAGTACAGCGGGCATAGAAGCCTTGTTTAAAATATAAATAGAGGAATCAGCCTTTTTAATAGCCCTTTTATTATCCTTTTGTAAGTATAATTTTGTGTTATCCTTTATTTTTGTAGCAATATCTACACTTTGGTCGTTATTTTTAGAATAATATACCTGTAAACCGCTATATTTTGCTTGGGAAAACTTGTTCATATGTATTCCCACATAAATCGGACTTTCGTATTCCTCAGCAATTTTTAGCCTGTTTTTTAAATCATAAACCTTTTTTTGACCTGTGTAATCCTCTAAATCATCATAGTAATCATATAAAAGAGTATCTGTCTCTCTTGTCATTTTGACATCATTACCGTTTAATTCTAAAAGACCGCTAATTAAAGAAGCAATTTCAAGATTTAAGTCCTTTTCAAGAGTGCCGTCATCAGCTATAGCGCCTGCATCCTCGCCACCGTGCCCTGCGTCAATTATAAATACAACCTCATTTGTATTTAGTGATACAGTCTTGCTTTTTTCGCTTCTGTTTTTTAAATAATTACCAAAGAAAAGACCAAAAAGCAAAATCAAAATACAGGAAACCATAGTAAGAAGCGCAAACTTAAAGGTATACCAAATTGGCTTATTTTCTTTCATATTATCACCTCAATAAATTTTATGTGATAATAAAATAAAAATTAACCTATTCTAAAAACTCTTTTCGCATTTTCGTATGTTATTTTTGCAATCTCATCAACTGTAGTCCCACGCTGATTTGCTACCTCGCAGGCAGTGAAATATACATAAGAGGAGCGGTTTAACTCGCCTCTATGTGGCACAGGAGTCAAATATGGCGCGTCGGTTTCAATTAATAGTCTGTCATCAGGCACAGCCTTGCATGCCTCCTTTGGCTGAATTGCATTTTTATAGGTAATAGCACCTGCAAAGGAAATATACCAGCCTAGCCTTACAAGCTCCCTTGCCATCTCTGCCGAGCCACTAAAGCAGTGAAAAATCCCCTTAACCGTAGGAAATTCCTTTATTATTTCAAAACAGTCACCGTGAGCCTCTCTGTCGTGAATAACAACAGGAATATTATGCTTAGCTGCAAGCTCCATTTGCTTTTTAAAGAAAAGTATCTGCTTTTCCCTAGGCACATTTTGCCAGTGATAGTCAAGACCAATCTCGCCAATTGCCACAACCTTAGGATGAAATAGCATTTTTTCGAGCTGGCAAATAACATCGTCAACATCATCGTATAGCTCAGCGTCCGTTGGGTGAATACCAACCGTTGCATAAACCTCGTCATATTTTTCGCTAAGCTCAATAGACCTTTTTGAATTATCAAGATTAGTTCCAATATTTACAATGTTACCGATTTTGTCATTTAGGCAGTCACGAATAACGCCATCCGTGCCACCCTCATATTCATTCATAAATCGCTCATCATCACAATGAGCATGCGTATCAAATAATTTCATTTTACCTCTATTTCATAAAAAAGCAGAGAAGCCTCTGCTTTTTTATTTATTTTAATTTAGCCTCCATCCTTGAGGGAGGGGGACCGCTTGCGGTGGAAGGAGTTTATCTTACTCTCTCACCATTCGGTGTGCCTCCCTTGTGTAAAGGGAGGGGGACCACTTGTGGTGGAAGGATTGATTCTATCGTACTCTCTCACCATTAGGTGTATCCTTATCTAAGAACACAACTCTTATTGTTTCCTCGCCAGATGCAAGAATCATACCGTTGCTTTCAATTCCGCATAATTTAGCAGGAGCTAAGTTAGCAACAATAATTACCTTCTTTCCAACTAAATCCTCAGGCTTATAGAATTTAGCAATTCCGGATACTACCTGACGCTTTTCATAGCCTAAATCTACCTGTAGCTTAAGTAGCTTTTTAGCCTTAGGAACTGCCTCACAAGCGATAATCTCAGCTGTGCGAAGCTCAACCTCCATAAACTTGTCAATGCCAATAATTGCACAGCCCTCTGGCTTTTCCATAGCCTTGCTTGCTTCCTCCTTAGCCTTTCTTTCAGTCTCAATTTCCTCAAGCATTTTCTTTTCGTCAATTCTTGCGAATAATACCTTAGCTTCTCCAACAGCTACACCACTCCTTAAAGCACCAAAGCTTTCAATTGAAGCGTAATCTGTAAGATCTGTGTTTACCTGTGCAAAAATAGACTCACAGGTAGCAGGAATAAACGGTGTAAGAAGCACAGCGCCAACTCTGATTACCTCTAAAAGATTGTAAAGCACAGTGCCAAGTCTGCCCTTTAAAGCTTTGTCCTTAGCAAGAGTCCAAGGTGTAGTTTCGTCAATATACTTGTTAGCACGGCTAAGCATTTCAAATACAGTCTCAGCCGCCTCGCTAATTCTGAATTCATCCATTTGCGCACAGAATTTCTTGATTGAAGCTGCAACACAGGACTTTAATTCGCCATCAACACCCTCGTCTCCCTGTGGTGCCGGAATAACACCGTCGAAGTACTTTTTAGTCATAGCAATAGTACGGTTTACAAGGTTGCCAAGATTGTTAGCAAGGTCAGTATTAAAGCGGTTTATAATATTCTCATAAGTGATTGAGCCATCATTTGCATATGGCATTTCTGAAAGTGCATAATATCTTACGCCATCAACGCCAAATTTCTCTGCAAGCTCGTCTGCATAAACAACATTTCCTCTTGATTTTGACATCTTGTCAACGCCAAAGTTAAACCAAGGATGTCCAAATACCTTCTTAGGCAATTCAACATCAAGTGCCATTAGCATAATAGGCCAGTAAATTGTATGGAAGCGTACAATGTCCTTACCGATAATATGAACATCAGCTGGCCAATATTTCTTAAATAGCTCTGGTTGCTCCTCGTTATCCGGGTCATATCCAAGACCTGTAATATAGTTTGATAGAGCATCAATCCATACATAAATTACATGCTTAGGGTCAAAGGTTACGCTAACACCCCAGTTAAATGAGGTACGGGAAACGCATAAATCCTGAAGCCCCGGCTTTAAGAAGTTATTAATCATTTCCTTCTTTCTTGACTCTGGCTGAATAAAGTCGGGATGGCTCTCAATGTATTCCATTAATCTATCGCCATACTTGCTCATTTTAAAGAAATATGCTTCCTCACGAGTTTTAGCAACCTCTCTGCCACAGTCAGGACACTTGCCGTCAACTAGCTGTGTCTCAGTAAAGAAGGACTCACAGGGAGTGCAATACCAGCCCTCATAATATCCCTTATAAATATCACCCTTGTCGTAAAGCTTCTTGAAAATATGCTCAACGGCGGTTTCGTGATAATCGTCAGTTGTTCTTATAAAGTGGTCGTAGGATGTATTCATTAAATCCCAAATTCTCTTAATCTCCCCTGCAACATTGTCAACATATTTCTTAGGTGAAATTCCTGCCTCCTCAGCAAGATTTTGTACCTTTTGACCGTGCTCGTCAGTACCTGTCATAAAGCGTACATCATAGCCTCTTTGTCTTTTGTAGCGTGCGATAGCATCAGTAGCAATTACCTCATAGGTATTGCCAAAGTGTGGCTTTCTTGAAGCATACGCTATCGCAGTTGTTATATAATATTTTTCTTTGTTGTGTTCTTTGCAGTCCTTACACATATTTTTTACCTCTCAATCTCGTTGAATTTTGTTCGCACCAACATAAACATCTAAAATCTTTGGTGCATCTGGATTATTAATTACTATAAAATCAGCTTGATAGCCCTTTTCTATCTTGCCTATAAAATCAGCATTTACCATTTTGGCAGGATTTATTGTCGCATACTTTAATGCGTGAATGAGTGGAATATTGCAGAATTTCATAAAATTTTTCATTCCCTCAAAAAGAGCAAGAATACTACCTGCAATAGTGCCAAACTCATTAACACAATGTCCGTTCTTAACAATATATTTAGCGCCTGAAATCTCATATTCACCCTCAGGTGAGCCCGCAGCCGCTAAGGAATCGGTAATAAGCACCATTTTATCCTTAGGCTTCGATTTGTAAATAAGATTTACAATAGCAGGAGCTAAATGATGTCCGTCACAAATTACCTCTGCATATGCATCATCACAGGTCATAGCACAAACAGTAGCTCCGGGGTTTCTGTGATGTACAGAAGTCATAGCGTTAAAGGTATGTGTAAATGAGGTAGCACCCCATTCCTTTATGGCAGTATATGCTTGCTCATATGTTGCGTTTGTGTGAGCAATACCAACAGTTCCACCAATTTCCACAATCCTTTTAATAAATGCTTCACTGCCCTCTAATTCTGGAGCGACAGAAAAATGCATAGGCGCAGGAAGCATAGCACTGGTAAGTGATTCTAATTCCTTTAAATTAGGCAGCGCTAAATATTCAGTAGCGTGAGCGCCTCTTTTTTCGGGATTTAAATATCTACCCTCCATATGAACACCAAGAATGTTAGCGCCCCTATAGCCTTCGTTTAATCTATTAGGATTAATTGAAAAAACAGAGTCAATTAATCTAGACATTCGGTCTGATGCTAAGGTAGCCATTACAGATGTAGTTCCGTTTTTAGCATATGCCTTGCACATTTCTTTAACATTTTCTTCAGTAGCACCGCAAAAATCATATCCGCCAATGCCGTGTGTATGCACGTCAACCATACCCGGGATAAGATACTTGCCACTTATATCTATAACCTCACAGCCGTGAGGCACAAAATTAGATGTAATATCACAAATAAAGCCGTCCTCGCAAATAACATTGCACCTAACAAAGCTTTCGCTGTTAGTATTGAAGACATAACCGTTTATAAAAGCCTTCTTTGCCATATATACCTCCATAATATTATTATGATACTATATTTTAACAGAAAAAAATAAATATATCAAGTATAAAAGCAAAATTTTCTATTAAATAAATTAAAAGGCTCCCTTGTGTAAAGGGAGCTGTCAGTTTACTGACTTAAAAATTGATTTTCGACAAATTTCGAGAGAAGTATTTCCATAGCCTCCCTTGCGTAAAGGGAGGGGGACCGCTTGCGGTGGAAGGATTGTAGTATCAACAATTTACCTCTTTGTAAACCTCATTCTTAGGCACATCTCTATCCTTAGCAACAGCCTTAATAGCATCCATCTTTTTCATTCCCCGGGAAATATAATGCTCCACATGCTCTAAAATAGACATATCAGCCCAAAAGGCTTCATTTTTAATAGCATTTGCATCAGCACCCTCGATTACAAGAACATATTCACCTCTAGGTGCGTTTTCCTTGTAGTATTCGATAGCGCCACTTAATGTAGTTCTTATAATCTCCTCATTTAACTTTGTAAGCTCACGACAAAGTGCAATTTTTCTATCTCCAAAAACCTCAAAAATATCATCAAGTGTTTTTATCAGCTTATGAGGCGCTTCATAAAAAATATGGGTACGAGTGTCGTTTTTTAGCTCATTTAGTCGAGTATTGCGTTCGTTTTTGTTGGTGCTTAAAAAGCCCTCAAAGCAAAATCTACCTGTAGGAAGTGCAGACAATGCAAGAGCGTTTACACAAGCCGAGCAACCGGGGATAGATGTAACTACAACATCTCTTTCAGCACACAATCTTACTAAATCCTCACCGGGATCAGATATTGCGGGAGTACCGGCATCAGTAACTAAAGCACAGCTCTCGCCATTTATTAGCCTTTCAACAATCACCTCGCCTCTTTCACGCTTGTTATGCTCAAAATAACTAACCATAGGCTTGGAAATTCCAAAATAAGCAAGAAGCTTGCCCGTATTTCTTGTATCCTCGGCAGCCACAAAATCTACGCCGCCAAGCACCTTTAAGGCTCTTTCAGTAATGTCGGATAAATTTCCGATAGGTGTAGCTACTAAATAAAGCGTACCGCCAACTATAGCATTTTTATCCTCATAGGACGCATTTCTGTTTCCTGAATTTCTCATCTTATATCCTCAATTTCACAATTTTCATATATCCTACTAAATTCCTCTGTATATTCAGTAGTGCCATTTTTGTAAATGTAAATCGGCTTATCAATTATAAGCCCACTCTTAGCCCCCTTTTTGCCTTGAATTAGCAAAAGAGAAGGGGGAGTGTGCGTATTTGAATGTATAAATGTAAGCCTTTTTGGCTCAATTCCGTTATTTCGCATAGCAGAAATCAAATCTATCAATCTGTCAGGTCTATACACTGCGTAAAAGCTACCGCCGTGCTTTAAAAGTAATCTTGCGCATTTGCAAAAATCATTGATTTCACCGCATACCTCATGGCGTGAAATGTTTTTAAAGTCGTTTTCGTTAGCCTTTCCCGAGTCGTTTTTCATATAGGGTGGATTGGAAAATACAAAATCAACCTCATTACCGACATCACTAACAGTAACATCTCTTAAATCCTTATTTATAACAGAAAAAGCCTCATCCAGTGTGTTTAATTCCCCATTTCTTTTGGCCACAGAGGCAATATTCTCTTGTACCTCAATTCCGTACACATGCCGACATTTTTTCTTGCTTAATGCTAACAGGGAAATAACACCGCTACCGCAGCCTAACTCAACGCCTACTAACCCTTGCCTTTTTGGCAGATAAGCAGAGAGCAAGTATGCATCAGTTCCAAAGGTAAGAGAGTCCTTCTTTTCAATAAGCTTTAAATTTTCATTTATTTCATTTATTCTTTCGTTTTCAAATAGCTCCATAAAATTTCCATTTATCACAAATTACTGTAAAATGAATAACGGAGCTACATACTCGTAGCTCCGTTTCATTGTATGTAAGAATTAAATTATTCTTCTACAGGTGCGCCAACTGGGCAAGCGCCGGCACATGAACCGCAAGAAATGCACTCATCTGCATTAATTACATACTTACCGTCACCCTCTGCGATGCAATTGCAAGGACAAGCGTCTGCACAAGCACCACAAGCAATGCACTCATCAGTAATCTTAAAAGCCATGATAAATACCTCCGTGTAAATTTTACATTTTTATTGTAGCACAAAAATTAAATTTGTCAATAGCTATAACGAAATTAAAAGAAATTCCCAACAAAATGTCGAAATTATTCCTCTTCCTCGTCGTTACTGTCAGCCTTCTTTTTAGGTAAGGATAAAATCTTTACCTCATCTCTATGATATGTCTTTATGTTATCATTTATGCTTACCTTTACAGTGCCGGCAAGAGGGCTCATTTCAGTTACAACGCCTGTGCCGTCAGGAGTTTTAACAGTAGAATCAACAGGTGGAGTTCTCTTAATCTCATAGGCATAGGTGTCGTGCTCAAATCTCAAACAGCACATAAGTCTGCCACAAGCGCCCGAAATTTTAGAGGAATTAAGGGACAAATTTTGCTCCTTAGCCATCTTAATTGATACCTGACAGAAATCAGGTAAAAATGTGCTACAGCAGAATGGACGACCGCAAACGCCAAGCCCCCCCATGAATTTAGCCTCATCTCTTATACCAATCTGTCTTAATTCAATTCTTGTCTTAAATGTAGATGCTAGATCCTTAACCAGCTCTCTGAAGTCGATTCTTCCGTCAGCTGTAAAATAGAAGGTTAGCTTAGCGCCGTCAAAGGTGTATTCAGACTCAATTAGCTTCATTTCAAGCTTGTGCGCAGATACCTTTTGTTGACAAACCTTAAGCGCCTCAATTTCCTTTTTCTTGTTTTCCTCGTTTGTCTTAATGTCCTTTTCAGTAGCAATTCTTAAAACAGGGCGAAGAGGTGGCACAATCTCATCCTTTGATACAAGCTTGTTAGCTTGACAAACCTTTCCAAACTCAACACCGCGAGAGGTTTCCACAATGGCATAATCATTTAGTGTACCAACGCAACCGTTAGGGTCAAAGTAATAGGTTTTTCCGCCATCCTTAAAGCGTATACCTATAACCTCAGCGCTTTCCTCGCCTGCGTTATCTATATTGTTTAAAATTTCCTCTGACATAATCAGCTTCCTTTCTTTCTTGCGTTAATCATTATAGAAGTTAGTGTATTAGGCACATTAGCATTGAAATTAAAATCCTCAAGCGCCTGTCCTATGGAATCGTATATATTCAAAATTTTCTTTAAGCTGTGCTTAGATGCAAGAGTCAGTAGCTTGTCCCTGGAAGCATAAAAGCATAATGTCGCATTTTTATCCTTTTTTACAATAGCTAAATCCCTTACAGCCAAAAGGGAAGAGTTAAGCAGCTCCTTTAAATTTTCCCTTTGCATAGAAAACATAGTAGTAATTTTACTGTAGCCTTGTACATCATTTGATAAAAGCGCTTCAACAAAATCACTGATCTTTTCCCTTTGTGTAAGCAATAAGGACGCTTTTTTCTCATCAAGCATATCAAGCACATAGCCAAGTGAGCCACGGGAGGAAATAATAATCTCATTTAGCTTTTCATCACTTAATGAGGATAGCATATTATCCCTTACATAATCAAAAATCACCTGATTTTCAAGTGGCTTCGTCCTTAAAAGCTGAGCACGGGAGCGAATAGTTTCAAGTAAATAGCTAGCATCCTGACAAAGCAAGAAAAACACAACGTTTTTAGGTGGCTCCTCAAGTGAAATAAGAAGTGCATTTTGAGCCTTAATGTTCATTTTGTGCGCATCATTGAAAATGTAAACCTTGTAAGGACATTCAGTTGAGCTTTCATATAAGGTTTCCTTAATTTTTCTTACCTCGTCAACCTTAAAAGCATCGTAAAAACGAACATCAGCACAGTTATCGTTTAAAATTTTTCTGCAAAAATCACACTTCTCACAAGGTAAATCTCCTTCTCCCTGACACATAATAGCGCTTGACGCAAGCCTTGCAATAGTATGCTTGCCCGTGCCCTTATCGCCCTCAATGATATATGCGTGCGAAAATTCCTTGTTTTTTATGGCAGAGCCAAGCGTTTTTTTTATATCATCATTGCCAATTAAATTCTTGAAAATCTCCATAGCTCCCCCACAGTGAATATTTTTACAGATTACATTATAGCAAATAAATTTCATAATGTCAAATAGAAAAACATTACTTTTTTGTTCGATTTTATAAAAAAAGCAAATTTTGGTATAAATTTATTATGCAAAAGGGAAAAAATGAGAAATTTTAAAAAAAGACTTGTATATTTTGGGAAAATAGTATAAAATATATATTTGGTAGGGAAGAAAAAATTCCATACACAATTTAATTTTTTGGAGGACATAAAAATGTCAGTTAAAGTTGCAATTAACGGCTTTGGCCGTATCGGACGTCTTGCATTCAGACAGATGTTCGGCGCAGAAGGCTACGAGGTAGTAGCTATCAACGATCTTACCAGCCCAAAGATGCTCGCTCATCTTCTAAAGTATGATACAGCACAAGGTAAGTACGCTCTTGCAGACACAGTTTCTTGCACAGAGGACAGCATCACAGTTGACGGTAAGACAATCAAAATTTACGCAGAAAAGGATGCTGCAAACTGCCCATGGGGTGAGCTTGGTGTTGACGTAGTTCTCGAGTGCACAGGCTTCTACTGCTCCAAAGAAAAATCAATGGCACACATCAATGCAGGTGCTAAGAAGGTAGTTATC
>JAGAJV010000080.1 GCA_017625915.1 Clostridia bacterium | reverse complement strand
TTTGGAGCAACTACTATATTGGCTATATGTGTTGCATTTTTGTGGCGCTTTATTTTTTCTGCTATCTTTTTGCGCATAGTAGCGAGGAATCAAACGAGCTTAAGGAAAGCCACCACAGATTAAAGTGTCTTGGCAGAATTATTTTATATTCAGCTGTTGCTCTTTTGATAGCTTCGCTTATTATTTTTGTTGCTTACTATTCCTTATCATTTGGTAAAAGTGAGTTCCAAGACAGTGATTTTAAGCCTACTTTAAGATTTGATATTATTGATATACTGACCAAGCTATTTCCAGGAACATATGATACTGTAAGATTTGAGGGTCATCCCAACATTTATTCCGGACTTCTTATGCTTATTATGCTTCCTGCATATTATTTTACAAAAAATGTTTCGACAAGAGAAAAGATTTTTTATTCTCTTCTTTGTGCTATTTTCTTAGTTAGCTTTTCAATGAACACAGTTGACCTTGTATGGCACGGTCTTCAAACCCCTATCTGGCTAAACTACCGATATAGCTTTATGTTTTCCTTTATTATGCTTATTATGGCTTACCGTGGCTTTGAGCATTATAAGGAAATGGAAAGTAAGTTTTTCTTTAAGGTATGCGTTGCGCTTATTGCTGCATTAATCGTAATTCAAAAAACTGTTACATTCTTCAGATATGTTGACGGAAATTTGACTGAGGTTATGCCTGACTATGAGGTTATTTGGCTTTCTATTGGCTTTATAGCTATTTATATGGTTGTGCTTTATTTCTCTAAGCATTCTAAAATACCACAAACTATGTCTGTTGTTTTGCTTATTTGTGTTGCTCTTGAATGCTTTTCTTCTACTCTTATTAACTGGGGCGAGCAAATTGCCGATGTTGGTTGGGCTTCAAGAACAAACTACAGAAGCTTTGTGGACAGGCTTACAATTGCAACTGATATTATTCAAAAAGAGGACGATAGCTTTTATAGAACTGAAAAAACTATTTTTAGAAAGCCTAACGACGCCTTTGCTCTCAATATGAGGGGCGCTTCTGAATTTAACTCAACCTTTAATCAAGGTGTTATTTCATTTCTGAAAAAATCGGGGTTTGTATCACGATCGCAATCCTCAAAATATTTCTCAGGAAATGAGGTTATTGACTCTATTCTTGGAATTAAATATGTAATCGGTGAGGGTCCTAACGAGGAAGGTATTATTACCAGTCCTGTAAGTGGACTTTATGATAAAACATACGTAGAAAACGGAAATATGTATATTTACAAAAATCCTTATGCCTTACCTATTGCGTATGCAGTTGATAATAAAATCAAGGATGCTACTGTAGATAATGATATAATTTCTCCATTTGACTATGTGGAAAGACTTATGGGTAATATGCTTGGCAAGGAAACGGTTAGTTTATTTGATCCTTGTAATTATAAAATAACCTATAAGCTTAATTGTAGCGAATATACTGGAAGCACTGCAACAGAGATTAGAAGAACCAATAGCAATCAAAATGCATCCTTCACCTATACTGTAACGGCTACTCAGGATGGAAGCATTTATATGTTCTTACCTACCCCTTATTCAACTAAGGCGTCAGTGTACATTAACGATAAATTCCTTGCTGATATGTTCCAAGGTGACACATACAGAATTTATAATATTGGCAATTTTGAAAAGGGTGATACAGTAAAGGTTAAATTTGAATTTAATCATTACAGATTGTATTTTTACAATGATTATCCGTATTTTGTTCAAGTAAACGAGGAAAATATAAAAAATGCTACTGATACACTTAAGGCCGGTGGCTTAAATGTTACTGAGCATAGTGACACCAAAATTGAGGGTACATTAAATGCAGATACAGATAAAACTGTATTTACAACTATTCCATATGATAGTGGCTGGAGGGTATATGTAGACGGAAAGAGAGTTGAAACCTTTAAATCCGTTGAAACCTTTGTTGCATTTGATATTGATGAGGGTGAGCATAATATTGTAATGAAATATCGGCCTACAGTATTTTATGTAGGTGTATTTACAAGTCTGCTTGGCGTTACTCTATTTATTCTATTAATTTTTATTGATAAGAGAAAGCGCGAGTTGAATTTATATGAGGCTAAAAAAGCTTATGCAAATTCAGCAGTTAAAATTAGCACAAGAAAGCAATTTTATTTAACGGGCTGCACCAATAATACAACCAAAATTATTTTAAAGCCTGTTAAAGCTAATGAAAACGAGGAAAAAGAATGATATATCATGTAAATGGTGCTTTAGAGCTTTGCGAGCCTGCCTTTTGCGTTATTGATTGCGGTGGGGTTGGCTACAAGCTATCTATAAGCGAAAATACCTACGGTTCTATTGTTGGGCATGTGGGTGAAAAAATGAAGCTGCTTACCTATTTACAGGTAAGAGAGGATGATGTAGAGCTTTACGGCTTTAAAACAAACGACGAGCTTTCTGCCTTTAAGCTTCTTATAACAGTATCCGGTGTTGGCCCTAAGGCGGCAATCTCTATTCTCTCTTTAATGACACCTGACCGTCTTGCAAGCGCTATTTGCACAGAGGACTCCAAGGCTATTTCAAAGGCAAGCGGTGTTGGTCCTAAGACTGCGGCAAGAGTTGTTTTAGAGCTAAAGGATAAGATGGCAAAGCAGGTATTTGCAGCAAATACTAATATAGGTGGTGCTGTAAGCGCTCCAGTTAGCAATATTGGCGCTAGCTCAAATCTTAGCGAGGCGCTTGATGCCTTAATGGTGCTTGGCTATAACAGAAGCGATGCGCAAAGAGCTCTTGTGGGAATTGACCCTAATTTAGATGTAACAAAAATTATTCCACTTGCTTTAAACAAGCTTATGAGGTGATATTATGATTGAAGAAACAGAATTTGACTATGAAAGCAGAATAATGTCAACCGAGGTAAGCGCAGAGGATACTGAGGCAGAGGTTAGCTTAAGACCTAAGGCATTTGACGAATATATAGGGCAAGAAAAGGTTAAGGAAATGCTTAAGGTTTATATTGAGGCTGCAAAGGGTCGTGGGGATTCCCTTGACCATACGCTTCTATATGGCCCTCCCGGTCTTGGTAAGACTACTCTATCCGGAATTATTGCATCTGAGATGGGTGTTAATTTCAGAGTGACCTCCGGTCCTGCTATTGAAAAGCAAGGTGATTTAGCGGCAATTTTAACTAATTTAGCCCCCGGTGATGTTTTATTTATTGACGAGATACACCGTTTATCCCGTTCTATTGAGGAAATATTATATCCTGCAATGGAGGATTTTGTACTTGATATTATTATTGGCAAGGGGCCTGCGGCAAGAAGCATACGAGTTCCGTTACCTAAGTTTACCTTAGTTGGCGCTACAACAAGAGCCGGTCAATTAAGCACTCCGTTGCGTGATAGATTTGGTGTTCTTTTAAGACTAGAGCTTTACTCTCCCGAGGAGCTTTCTACAATTGTAAGGCGAAGTGCTTCTCTGCTTGAGGTTGGAATTACTGAGGAGGGCTCATATGAAATCGCTTCTCGTTCAAGAGGCACACCTCGTATAGCTAACCGTCTTTTAAAGAGAGTCCGTGACTATGCACAGGTTAAGGGTAACGGCGAAATTACACTTGAAATTGCAAAAAGCGCTTTATCTGCTCTTGAAATCGATGAGCTTGGTCTTGACAACATTGACAGAAAGATGCTTGAAACTATTATTAAGTTTTACGATGGTGGTCCTGTTGGTCTTGAAACACTTGCTGCTACTATTGGCGAGGAAGCTATTACTATTGAGGATGTTTATGAGCCTTATCTTATGCAAATAGGTTTTTTGAGTCGAACACCCAGAGGCAGATGCGTTACCCGTCTTGCTTATGAGCATTTGGGTATTGACTTTAAGGGTGTCGGTGGTGGCACGCAAATGAAAATCAACTAAAAAAGCAACCGATTTTGAAAATCGGTTGCTTTTTTGTTACTTCTTTCTCACTCTAAAGAGTAGTGATTTTAGCTTTTTCCAATTGAAGGGAATGAGTGGGAAAAGGTAGGATTTTGTGCCAAATACTGTTTCGTTTGTGCAAATTAGAGCTATTGTAATTATTGTGCCAAGTATTAGTCCCCAATAGTTTAGGAATGATATAAGAATTAGGCATAATATACGCATAAATTTGAAGGCATAGCCCAACTCGTAGTTTGATTGGGTGAAGCCTGCGATTGATTCGATTGCCATATAGAAAATTACATCAGGGGAAAACCAACCGATTTGCACAGCAAAGTCACCTAGTAAAAGTCCACCAACCACGCTAAAGGAGTTAGACATTACGCT
>JAGAJV010000011.1 GCA_017625915.1 Clostridia bacterium | reverse complement strand
TCTTTCCTTTCATATTTAAAGCGCTTCTGCAACTTTTTCTATAATATTTGAATCTATATACTCTATTGTTTGCCTAATAGCGTTTTTAATATCTACAGCATCAGAGCTTCCATGCGCTTTTATTACAGGCTTGGCTATTCCTAAAAGTGGAGCACCGCCATATTTCGAAGAATCAAAACTATTTTTTAATGATTTTAAATCTTTTTTTATCATTAGATAAGATAGTTTGGTTTTTGTATTAGATGAATAAACCTTCTTTAAAGAGCCAAAGAAAAATTTAGCCATTCCCTCAAGAAGCTTTAAGGCAATGTTTCCTGTAAACCCATCTGTTACTAAAACATCACAAGGACTATTTGGCAGTTCCTTTGATTCAATATTACCAACAAAATTAATATTTTTATTTTTTTTAAGAAGCTGGTATGCATTTTGCACCTCTGGTGTGCCCTTGCATTCCTCAGTTCCGTTATTAAGTAAGCCTACCCTAACATTTTCAATATTGAGCATCTTACTCATATAGACAGAACCAAGAATTGCCCACTGCTCTAAGATATCAGCTGTAACTGTAGGGTTAGCTCCGGAATCAAGCATTAGAATTGGTGATTCAAAAGGAATTATTGTTGCGATAGCACTTCTTCTGATTCCTTTGATTTTTCTAACTACTAAAGTAGAGGCAGTATGTAAAGCTCCTGTGCTACCAGCACTTAGGAAACCGTCAACAGAACCCTCCTTAAGCATTTGAAGTCCTATTGACATAGAACTGTCTTTCTTTTCCTTCATTACCACCATGGGATCATCATCCATGGTAACATAACAGTCTGTATGAATGATTGTTATATTTGACAATGTCTCAAATTCATTCGAGCAGTCCTTTATTGCGACCTCATCTCCAATTAAGACAAATTGAACATCAGTATATTCATTAGCAGCTTGATAAACACCCTTAACTATTTCGTAAGGTGCTTTATCTCCACCCATTGCATCAATTGCTATTTTCATGTTATAAAATTCCTTTTATACTTTTTATTACATAGAGAGCTCTTTTGGCAATCTCTTCATTTCTAGCCTTTTTGCCACCCTTTACCTTATATGATAAAGGGAAAACAATTCCAAAATTAGCATTCATCGGTTGAAAATTACCAGAATAAGCACCATCATTTACATAATGCGCTAGAGCTCCAATAACAGTTTCTTTAGTAAAATCAATCTCATCTTTCCCTAAAGCCTTAAAAGCAGCATTAATTCCAGCAACAAACCCAGATGATGCCGATTCGATATATCCCTCAACACCAGTCATCTGCCCTGCAAAATAAATATTTGGATTGCTTTTTAAAGAATATGTGCAAGTCAAATACTTAGGAGAATTAATATATGTGTTTCTGTGCATAACACCATATCTTATAAAGCTTGCATTTTCAAGCCCTGGTATCATAGAAAATACTCTTTTTTGTTCGCCAAAGGTTAAATGTGTTTGAAAACCAACTATATTATACATAGTTCCATTTTCGTTTTCTTTTCTTAGCTGAACTACCGCGTGATATGTTTCCTTGGTTTCTGGATGCTCTATACCAACCGGCTTAAGTGGTCCAAAAAGAAGTGTTTCATATCCTCTTCTTGCCATTACTTCTACTGGCATACAGCCCTCAAAAACAGTTAACTTTTGTGACTCCTTATCAAAGGTGTGCAATTCTGCTTCTTGAGCATTTATCAACTCGTTATAAAACGCATTGTATTCGTTTTCGGTCATGGGGCAATTAATATAATCAGCATCGCCCTTGTTATACCTTGATGCAAAAAACGCCTTATTCATATCGATTGAATCAAACTCGACAATAGGAGCTGCAGCATCAAAAAAATGTAAACCATCAAGACCTAAATCGTTTCTAATATAATTTGCCAAACAATCAGATGTTAAAGGACCAGTTGCAATAACTGTAATTTCATTAGGATTTATACTATCCACTTCTTTAGAGCAAATTTCAATATTAGGATTGTTTTTAATCTTCTCTGTAATGTAAGAAGAAAATTTTTCTCTATCAACAGCTAAAGCCGATCCAGCTGGCACTCTACAATTATCTGCGGCCTCCATGATAAGAGAATCCATTTCTCTTAATTCTGCCTTTAAAACGCCAATTGCATTTGATAATTCGTCAGAGCGTAATGAATTCGAGCAAACAAGCTCAGCAAAATTTTCGCTATGATGCGCAGGTGAATATTTGCTGGGTTTCATCTCATAAAGTCTTACCTTAACTCCTTGCTTAGCGGCTTGATAAGCAGCCTCGCAGCCAGCAAGGCCTGCACCAATAACGTTTATATAGTTATTCTCCATCTTTAGTATCTTCAAGATTGTATCCACATTTTTCATTTCGACAATAAATTACGCTTTTGCTCTTTTTCTTTAAAAGAATATCGGAGCAAATAGGACATTTTTTATCGGTTGGTACATCCCAAGTTGAAAATTTACATTTTGGATAATTTTCACAGCTATAAAACTGCTTTTTGCTTCTTGTAAATTTTGAAATTATATCTGCACCACAGTCTGGACACTTAATCCCTGTTATTCCATTCTTTGTTTTAGTATTTTTACATTTTGGATAGTTGGAGCAAGCATAAAAATCTCCAAATCTGCCTTGTCTTAAAACCATATCTGCGCCACAAAGCTCGCATTTAAAATCGGCAATCTCATTTTTAACTTCATCTGTAGCTTTGCTTTCTTGCTTTAAAGGTTTTGTGTTTTTACACTTTGGATAATTTGGACAAGCTGCAAACTTACCGAACTTTCCTTCCTTAACTATCATTGTACTACCACATAACTCACAAACCATGTCTGTTTCTTCAACTGGTAGCTCAATATCACCTTTATTTAAGGTTTGTGTTGCTTTTTTAAGCTCTTTTTCAAAGCCAACATAAAAATCACCAAGAACCTTTTCCATTGTAACCTTACCGCTCTCAATTGTATCAAGATTATTTTCCATATTAGCAGTAAATTTATAATTTACAATGTCAGAAAAATGCTCATTCATAATTTTCGTTGTAATTTCACCTAGTGATGTAGGCTTTAAATATCTTCCCTCACGAGCGACATATCCTCTTGAGATAATTACGGTTATAATAGGTGTATATGTGCTTGGTCTTCCTATTCCTTTTTCTTCAAGAAATTTAATAAGGCTCGCTTCATCATATCTTAATGGTGGGTCAGTAAAATGCTGTACAGAATTTATTTCATCCTTCAATAAAATTTCTTCTGCGGTAATATCAGGAAGCTTTGAATTTTTTTCCGGATTAAACGCATCATCCATATTTTTTTGTGTTTCTTCAATTGCTTCTTGATATATAGTCATATATCCAGGGAATTTTACATTGTAACCACTTGTACGAAAAATATAACCATTATTTTCAATGTCAACAACGACAGTATTAATTTCCGCATTAGACATTTGACTGGCTACAAATCTATCCCAAATTAGTTTATACAGCTTATATTGATCATTGGATAAATATTTCTTTATCTGTGCAGGTTCTATTGTTATTTTAGATGGTCTGATTGCTTCGTGTGCATCCTGTGCATTATTCTTTGATCTATACACTCTTGGCTTTTCAGGGCAATATTTTTCGCCATATTTATCTAAAATAAATTCTCTAGTTTTATTTTGTGCCTCTTCTGAAACTCTTAGTGAGTCAGTACGCATATAAGTAATAAGACCCTGTACTCCACCATTTTCGGGACCAATATTAATACCCTCATATAGCTCTTGAGCAAGCTTCATTGTCTTTTGTGATTGAAAATTAAACTTTCTTGAAGCCTCTTGTTGCATAGTAGAGGTTATAAATGGCGGTGCAGGAGAGCGATGCTTTTTGCCCTTTTTAATTGAATCAACATAAAATTGTGATTTTTCAATTTCAGATAAAATTTTATCTGCCTGTTCCTTATTAGAAATCTTTATTTTTTTGGTTTTATCACCATAAAATCTAGCAGTTATAGTTTTCTTATTTGATGTCTCTAAAGTAGCATCAATGGTCCAATATTCATCAGGGACAAAACTTTTTATCTCTTCTTCTCTTTCAACAATAATTTTCGTAGCAACAGATTGAACTCTTCCTGCTGATAATCCACTTTTTACAGTTTTCCATAAAAACGGACTAATTTGATAGCCTACTATTCTATCAAGAATTCGTCTTGCCTGTTGAGCATTGACTAAGTTCATATCAATAGTTCTAGGATGCTTGATCGCCTCTTTTACTGCATTTTTTGTTATTTCATTGAAAGTTACCCTTTTTGCTTTTTTGGCATCATCTCCTAAGATTGTAGCTAAATGCCAAGATATTGCCTCGCCTTCTCGGTCGGGGTCAGTTGCAAAAAATATTTTATCTGCATTTTTAGCTTCCTTACGAAGCTCTTTTATTAAATCACCCTTACCTCTTATGTTAATGTAATGAGGTGTAAAATCGTTATCTATATCAATACCAAGTGTAGATTTTGGTAAATCTCTTACATGTCCAACAGACGCTATAACTTTATACTTTGAGCCTAAATAACTTTTTACCGCACCTATTTTACCAGGGGACTCAAGTATTACAAGGTTATTCGACATATTTATTTCCTTTCGCCATTATATTTTCTCAAAGAAGCCACCAGGAAGGCTTTTTACAACTCCATAAATTTCCAGCATAGTAAACGATGATACAATTTCACTAGTTTTCAAGCCTAACTCATCGAGACTATCGGCATTGTATTTTTTATTACGCTCCATATAGTTGTAAATCTTTTTTGCAGTTTCATCAGCACCCAACGCATCTAAATCTGCATCTATGATGTTTTTCTCTTGCTTCACTTCTTTGTTTTCTGATTCTATAATTTTCTTTCTTTTTGTTTTTTGCTTAAAGCCTATTGCTTCAAGAAAGCTTTTTATAGGATTATTTTCCTGCTTTGAAAAATCATTAAGCAATTTTAAATCAGGCTTTTCTTTAGAGGGAGTTATTTGTATTTTGTCTTCGTATAAGTCCAAATATTCCTCTAAAATATCTAGTGCGCAAGTAACAGGCTTTGCACCAGTACGAATAAGCTCATTCGTTCCTGTAGATTGAAAAACACCGATAGGTCCAGGAACTGAGAACAAATATCTTTGCTGTACGCGAGTTTTATCTGCTGTTATCATAGCTCCACTATTTCTATCACCTTCAACAACTACAACACCTTTTGAAATACCGCTAATTAATCTATTTCGCACAGGAAAATTATAGCGATTAGGAGGAGTAAATGGAGGATATTCAGTAATTACGGCGCCTGTTTCCATAATTTTAATTAACAAATCCTTATTTTGTGGAGGATATAAGACATCAATTCCAGAGCCTAGAATAGCAACAGTTGTACCACCAGCAACAATAGCACCCTTTTGAGCTGTACAATCAATTCCAAGCGCTCCACCACTCACAACAATTGCGCCACCTTTTGTTAACCCATAACCAATCTCAAATGCACTTTTTTCTCCATAAACAGTCATTTCACGGGTTCCTACTACACCAATGCATAGTTCTTTACTGAAGTCAGGTAATTTTCCGACATAGTACAAAAGTCCTGGTCTATCATTTAAATCTCTTAGAGTTTCTGGGTAATCCTCGTCGTCAAGTGTTACAATTTTAACACCAGCTTTATTGCACCATCTAAGAACCTCTTTAGCTCTGTCTAAATTTTTATCTAGAATTTTCTTTTTTTGGTTGTCGTATAACCACGGAAGACCTTTGACGTCATTGTCCTCACAGTCATATATCGCTTCAATACTACCAAATTCATCTAACAAATAATGATAAACATGTGTTCCTTGCTTCATATGCAGTGAAAGCCACAGCCAAAGTAAAGTCTTATCCATAAAAATGACACCTTTCAAAAATTCTACTATAATATAATACCATTAAAGACATTTCTTGTCAATGCTATAATATAAAATATTTATTATTTATTTTGAAAACTCCCACATGATTATTGCGGTTGCAATGGCAGCATTTAATGATTCGGTATTCTCGCACATGGGAATAAATAATGTGTTGTCGCATAAGCTTAAAACTTCAGAGGACAGTCCATGCCCCTCATTGCCAATAACAACCACATCCTGTGTGGATAATTCGTCCTTGCCCAATACTAAAGAATTTGATTTTAATGCTGCACCTAAAACTCTTTTTCCACCTTTTTTTAAGCTTAATATTACATCATTAAAATCGTTCACCACATCAATATTTACTTTAAAAACTGCACCCATTGCAGCGCGAATTACTTTAGTGGAATATATATCTGCACAATCAGATGAAAAAATTAATCTTTCAATTCCAAATGCCGCTGCATTTCTAATAATAGTACCAACATTTCCTGGATCTCTAATTGATTCAAATAACATTATTTTATTTTCAAAATATTTGTTTTTGGCGTTTGTGAAAAATGAATGTTTTTCTTCAAAATAAGAACAAACAGTAATAATTCCCTGTGGTGCTTGCTCGTCAGTTAATTTATCAAAAACAATATCTGAAACGCATAAAATAGACACACCATTTCCTTGTTGTGCCTTTATCTTCTCCACGATTTCCGCATCAAATATCGATTTATTATTTAATACAATATATTTAATTTTTGCATTAAAGCTTATTGCTTCTAAAAATAGCTTTATTCCATTGCAAATAAATAATTTTTCTATATTTCTGTATTTCTTGTTCTCTAATTTGCTAATTTTGACAATTGTCGAATTTGTTTTGCTAACTATTTCTGTTACCCCAAATATATCACTGTTCATTGTATTTTCCCCTTTTTAATTACAATTTTAAAAAACTCGGCATAATTGCCGAGTTTTTATATTAAATTAAAGAGCCGCCTTTGCCTTTTCAGCGATTGCTGCAAATGCTTCCTTATCAGATACTGCAAGCTCAGCAAGCATCTTTCTGTTAAGATCAATACCAGCTAGCTTTAATCCGTGCATAAGTGTAGAATAGTTCATGCCACAAACCTTAGCTTGAGCAGAAATTCTTGTAATCCAAAGAGAACGGAAATCTCTCTTCTTCATCTTACGGCCTGCGAATGCATAGTTACCACTCTTTAAAACAGCTTGCTTAGCCATCTTAAAGTGCTTGCTCTTAGCACCCCAGTATCCTTTTGCCATCTTTAAAACTTTATTTCTTCTCTTACGTGCCATCATAGCACCTTTAACTCTTGCCATTTTAAAAAATCCTCCTAATTAAGTCTTGATTAAGTCTTTTCGATTATTTGTTGATTAGCTTCTTGATGTTTGGAGCCATGCTCTCGCTGAGGTAAGAAGCTGAACGAAGATTTCTCTTACGCTTTGCAGTCTTAAGACCGAGGTTATGACGGTGCTGTGCGTGGAACATTTTTACCTTACCTGTACCAGTTAAAGTAAATCTTTTTGCTGAAGCCTTATGTGTTTTGATCTTTCCCATGATATTAATTTCCTTTCATGATAAGTTTATTTATCTTATTTTTTTACAGGTGAAATAATTACGGACATTCTTCTTCCTTCAAGTGAAGGCGCTTTATCAGTGGTTCCGTATTCTGCACAGAGCTCAAGGAATTTACCAATAATCTCAACACCTACTTCGGTGTGAGCCATTTCTCTTCCCTTAAATGAAAGAACCACTCTTACCTTATCTCCGCCTTTTAAAAAACGGATTGCATTATTTGCCTTTGTTTGAAAGTCGTGTGTGTCTATTCTGCAAGAAAGCTGCACTTCCTTAACCTCAACGGTTTGTTGCTTTTTCTTTGCTTCCTTTTCGCGTTTGTCACGCTCATAGCGATACTTACCGTAGTCCATAATACGACATACAGGCGGTGTTGCTCCAGGCGCGATTAGTACAAGGTCAAGTCCCTCGCTATAAGCCTTTTCTAAGGCCGCATTAGTAGGCATTACTCCAAGCTGTTCGCCATTATCAGCTACAACTCTTACCTCTTTTACCTTGATTTCTTCGTTGATAGACAATTCCTTTGCGTTGCTAATAGTTAAGCACCTCCATTATAAGTCCTAGCTTATACCTTAAAAAATAAAAATTGTGCGTAAGAATACAGTTTCTCCGCACATCCAAAATACCACTTAATGTGATAAATATTAACCCTAAGCACTCGTGTGTTAGGGTGAGAACGGAGAGTTCTTCTTCCTTTTGCTCACATATGATAGCATACTTTTTTGTAATTGTCAATAGAATTTTGAAATTTTTTATAAAAATCTTATCTCGCCACCAATTTGGTGGCGAGATATAAAGATATTAGATGCTTTGCTTATAATTTGTCTTTAAAATCAGCTTCAAAAGACGAGTTGCGCATAACTGTGCTTCCTCTTTCTTAACATTGCCGTTTTCAAGTCCCTCAATAATTTGTTTTCTAAAGCGACCTGGCATAATAAGATCATTGCAAGCATGAACATGCTCTTGTGGATTTGCACATGGATTCCAGTCTGTCATAACAATGCCGTCGTAATCCCATTCGCCTCTTAAAATTCCCATCAAAAGATCATAATTAGTTGATGCAAAAGTCCCGTTAACTTTATTGTATGCGGTCATGATTGCGTGTGGTTTTCCTTCTTCTACAGCAATCTTGAATCCCTTTAGGTAAATTTCGCGTAATGCTCTTTCGGACACTTGTGAATCAGAAACACCACGCTCATATTCAATATTGTTACAAGCGAAATGTTTAACAGTCGTATATTTTCCTGTTAGTTCAGCATTGTCATCGTATTGAACACCAATAGAGATATAAGCGCCAATCTTACCAGCGATAATTGGATCCTCAGATAAATATTCAAAGTTTCTACCGTTAAGTGGGTTTCTATGAATGTTGATGCCTGGGGCTAACCAGCCCTCTATGTCAGAAATCTCTAAATCATTACGCACACATTCTCCAAATCTTCTAGCACTCTCTAAATCCCATGAGTTTGCCATACAGGTGCCAGATGGATAAGCAACAACCTCTCTAGAAAGATCTGTATCGGTTTCAATAGGAGTTGTAAATATAGCAAGGCGAACACCAGCAGGACCATCAGCGCAAGCGTTTACGGGAATAGCATATTTTTCACTAGACCACATTTCTCCTGCAGCGCCACGAACCTTGATAGCCATACTACCTACATTCGCATTAGCGTTTGCCCCCTCATAAATAACACCATTTAGGATATCAGCAAGCTCTTCGTTAGAGAATTCAGCAACTACATCTTCAACAGTTGCTTTTCCCTCAATAACATCCTTTAAGCTAACAAAATTTTCGTTCTTTTTCTCCAATAGTTTTACAGGTTGATTTTCTATAATGTTATGAACAACAGTATCAACAGAATTGCAATCAAATTCAAAAACTTTTGCATTTGATTTTTCTTCTTCCTCTCCGTCATAACTGTATGGAACAGCGTCGCTATTTGAAAGCTCCTCGAAATCTGTTTGCTTTACGCATCTATTTTTAACAACCTCGCAAATTACCTCTTTAGATACATTTATAGCGCAAGCAATATGAGTGTTTCTTGAGCAATTACCAACTCTTACATAGTATTTGCCCTCCTCAAGGATAAAGCTCGCTCTTTCCTCGTCATATGATGCCATTTCGGTCAAATCAAAAGACATAAGCAGCTCACAGCTTTCGTTTGGTTCCAATACATCAGTCTTTGCATATGTGCAAAGCTCCTGATATGCTTTTTCAAGCTTAACCTGTGGACTAGAAAGATAGCATTGAATAATCTCTCGTCCGTTATGCTTACCAGTGTTTGTCACCTTAACCGTTAGTTCAACGATTTGACCGTCAACATTTATGTCAATAACCTCTCTTACAAATTCAGTGTAGGATAAGCCATAGCCAAATGGGTATCTTGGAGTAACACCAAAGGTATCAAAATATCTATAACCAACATAAATACCTTCCTTATATGGCACTTCTTTTGTGGTTATACCCTCTTTTGTGGAATAATCATCATATTTGTATGCCCAAGTAGTTGTTAGCTTACCATTTGGAGTAACCTTTCCGGAAATTACATCGGCAACAGCTAATCCAAACATCTCTCCACCTAATGAAACATCAACTATTGCATCAATACTGCAATCGTCAATTTCTCTTAAATCAAGAGGCCCACATGTGTTAAGTAGTAAAATTGTTTGTTTAAAATATTTTGAAACCGCTTTAACAAGATTAATCTCATCTGTATGAAGTCTAAAATAGCCTTCTTCGTCCTTTAAGTCAAAAGCTTCTCCGCTATTTCTACCTAAAGTAATAACTGCAACATCTGAGTTTTTAGAGGACGCTTCAATTATAGCATCATCAAGCTTAATTTCATCCTGTCGCCAGGTCCATTCATCCCAGCTTCTATTCATTAAACGTTGATCGGGAAGCTCTTTAACATAATTCAAGCAAATAGCCTCAATCTCAGCATTTAACCTGTAGCCTGCTTCCTTTAATCCTTCGTTTATTTGAGAAATATTCTGTGCCATCATATCCCCAGAACCCCAGCCTAAACGAAAGCATCTGTATGCGCAAATGCCAAACAATGCAATTTTTTTATCCTTTAAAATTGGAAGTGCATTATTATCATTTTTTAATAAAACCATTCCATCCGCGGCTGCTTGACGGGCAAATTGAAGCTTTTCTTGTCTTGTCATAATTTATACCTTACCTTTAATAGTTATTGATATTATTTTACCATAGCTTTTTTTAATAGTCAATTATTTTATATAAAAAGAAGCAGATTTCTCTGCTTCTTAATAATTATTTCTTAGGATAGCTATCCTTTAAGCCAACAATTTTATTGTACGTGTTTTCGTATTTTGTGTCCTTGCAATAATAGCCGTTTCTTACAAATTGGAACTTTTCTCCTGCCTCTGCGTCATTTAAGCACTTTTCAACAAGAGCATTTTCAACCTTTTGTAAGGAATTTGGATTTAGATAGTCGTTATAGGTCTTGCCTTCAGGCATATCTGCAAGATTTTCAAGTGTAAATAGCTTATCATAAAGCATTAGAGTTGCTTTTTCTGAGTTTTCGCTACTTAGCCAGTGAATTGTTCCCTTGATTTTGCGACCGTCAGCTGGCATACCGTTACCGGTTTCTAAGTCTGCAGTACATCTAATTTCAACGATTTCTCCGTTATCGTCTTTTATAATTTCGTTGCACTTAATAATATAAGCTCCCATTAAACGAACTTCACCGTTAGGTTTTAATCTAAAGAATTTTGGCGGTGGTACTTCTTCAAAGTCACTTCTGTCAATAAAAATTTCTTTTGTAAATGCAAGCATCCTTGTACCAGAATTCGCATCATTAGGATTATTTGATACAGGAAAATATTCAACCTTGCCATCCTTATAGTTTGTAATAACAAGCTTAATTGGATTAGCAACGCAAATTCTTCTTTGCGCAGTCATATTAAGCTCTTCTCTAATACAATGTTCTAAAAGCTCAATATCAACAATGCTATAAGCCTTTGCAACGCCAGCACGTGATACAAAATCAATAATTGAAGCAGGTGTATAACCTCTCCTGCGTAAGCCACAAAGAGTCGGCATTCTTGGGTCGTCCCAACCGTCAACGAGATTATTTTCAACAAGATATCTTAAATATCTCTTACTCATTACAGTATAGGTAACATTAAGTCTAGCAAACTCTCTTTGCTTAGGCTTCTTTTCAAAGCCAACATTATCAACAACCCACTCATAAAGAGGACGATGATTTTCAAATTAAAGTGAACAAAGTGAATGTGTTATACCCTCAATAGCATCCTGAATTGGATGTGCATAGTCATATAATGGATAAATACACCATTTATCACCTTGACGGTGATGATGTGCTCTTAAAATTCTATAAATTGCAGGGTCTCTCATATTGATGTTAGGAGACGCCATATCAATTTTTGCTCTTAAGGTTTTTGAGCCGTCAGGAAATTCACCATTCTTCATTCTTTCAAATAAATCAAGGTTTTCTTCAACTGTTCTGTCTCTGTAGGGGCTGTTTTTACCAGGTTCTGTAAGAGTACCTCTGTACTCCTTCATTTCTTCAGCTGAAAGATCACAAACATATGCCTTGCCATCCTTAATTAGCTTAATTGCAAGCTCATAGCATTTTTCAAAATAGTCTGAGCCGTAATAAATGCCGCCTGTTGGCTCTGCACCTAACCACTTTAAATCCTCATATATGCTATCAACATATTCTGTATCCTCTTTTGAAGGATTAGTATCATCATAACGAAGATTGAAAAGTCCACCATATTTTTTTGCAGTTTGAACATTTATCCAAATAGCCTTAGCACTACCTATATGAAGATAGCCGTTTGGCTCGGGTGGAAAACGAGTGTGAATTCTTTCGGCAAAACCGTTTGCGATATCTTCATCGATGATATCATGTATAAAATTTGAACTAATTTCTTCCATAATTACCTCTTAAAGTGTTGAAATCATAGCATTGATACGACTTATAACTCTATTATAGCCTAAAATTTGCATTGATGTGTACATATCAGGTGCATTCATTTTACCTGTAATTGCAATTCTAATAAACATACTAATATCAGAAACATTACCCTTGTAAGCATCAGGACTTTGCTTGTAAGCCTTCATATCTGATGCAAATCCAAGCATATCAGCAATATCCTTAATTTTTTCAAACCAAGTATTCATATCATCATTGATATCAAATGTTTTTACAAACTCTTCAAGTGTCAATTTAATGTCTTGTTTTGAAAAGTTTTCCGGATATTCATCTTTTACGGTAAAGAATTTATCATAGAAAAAGTCAACATATCCCTTTACATCTGTCCATACCGCAATATCCTTTCTTGGCTTCTTTCCACCTCTGCCTATAGCAAAAATGGATTTTGTGTATTCGGGATTTGCAGTTAACTCATTATAAAGTTCGTGATCAAATTCCTTTGCCCATTCGCTAGAAAGCTCATAAACCTTTTCGGCACTCATTCTTGAAATTACATTCTTTGATACATCATTAAGCTTTGCAAAATCAAAAAGGCAACCAGATGTAGACATCTTTTTTATGTTAAACGGGAAATCTGTATAAGGCTTGTCTGCGTTTTGCATATGCCACTCTTCATAGTTTGAGTTAAGAAGTGTCATAACATACTCACAAACAGCCTCAGGACAATAACCCATTGAGGTGTAATCATCCATATTTGCACCCATATCGCGCTTGGATAGTTTTTTCTTATTGCCGTTTTCATCAATACGCATAATTTGCGCAATATGCATATATTTGGGGAGCTTAAAGCCAAGATATGAGAAAAGCTGAATATGCTTAGCTAAGCTTGGAAGCCATTCTTCACCACGAATAACATGTGTAGTTCCCATAAGATGATCATCTACAGCATGGGCAAAGTGATAAGTAGGAATACCATCCGACTTTAAAAGAACAAAATCCTCATCATTTTCAGGAATTTCAATATTGCCTTTAACTAGGTCAGTAAATTTCACTTTTTTATCAGGATCACCATTTGCTAAAATTCTAAGAACAAAAGGATGGCTGTTTTTTAAACGCTGTTCGACCTCTTCAATTGTAAAATTGCGTCTTGCTAACATTTCAGAACGCTTGGCTTCAGCTTCAGCAAGCCAGTCTGTATTCTTGATTTCTTCCTTTTTATTTGTTGCTTGAAGCTCACTCAACTCTTCTTCGGTTGTAAAGCAAGGATATGCCTTTCCCTCACAAACAAGCTTTTTAGCGTAAACCTGATAAATGTGTCCACGAAGGCTTTGCTTATATGGTCCATATGCTCCATGGTCGCTTATATTGCCATTTTCATCAAGGATGGCTCCCTCATCAAAATGTACACCATACTTTGCAAGAGTCTTTATGAGTCCCTCGGCAGCACCCTCAACCTCGCGCTTAGCATCTGTATCCTCTATACGAAGAAAAAATACACCACCTGATTGATGCGCTAATCTTTCGCCAACAGTAGATGGAAAAAGTCCACCAAAATGAACAAAGCCTGTTGGGCTTGGTGCAAATCTAGTTACCTTTGCTCCCTCAGGAAGCTGACGGGGCGGATATTTAGCTTCAATTTCCTCAGTTGTTTCTTTGATATGAGGAAACAATAATTCAGCAAGATAATTGTAATCCATAATTTACCTCGAAAATTTTGTTATTAGTATATTATAACACGCAAAAACAAAAATGTCTATATAAAATTATATTTATTTATCATTTTTTATGGATTGCACCTTTTACAGGGCGACATTCCTCTATCAATAAAAAATTGTTTACCATAAAATACTCTTATATTTTCCTTTTTCATATTTTTAACAATATAGCAGTTTTCTAAATGATAAGTAGTACCATTTTTGCTCGCAACATATTTAGTTCCCGAGGTAATCTCAATATACGGAATCTCCTCAGTATCATTAATATGAATATCATAATCATTATAGCATGAGCATAAAAACACAGCGATAATCACAAAAATTAAGAAAGTTCTTTTCATTATATTCTCCAAAATAAAGTTGAATAAATTTTACTATATAAAAACTTATTTGTCAACAATATTTTATAAATAGCGAGTTAATTTCTGTAACAGCGCCTAAAAGGTCCTGTGCGCTGATTTGTACGCCTACCTTGGTATTAAGCGCCTGCACAATATTGTTAATGGAAATAGCCTCTTGTCCTTCCTTAAGAGCCCACCTTGCATTGATTTTGCGTTTTATATCACTGCCGATTTGGTCAGCAACAGAGGATAAATCAATTCTGTGCATAAAGCCCTTAAGAAGCTTGTCCGCATCATAAATCTTGCTATCAGCTAAAATAGTATTTTCAAGAATTTTATCAGCCATCAAAGAAGCAAATTTTTTCTTGCTAAATTTGCTTGTTGAGTTTACTTTTTTCCAAATGCTTGAAATAATATCGTCCTTGGCATCCTTTGAAATAAAGACAACACTATCGTTATCCTCATCCATTACAGCATAGTTCTCTAAAACCTCTGAAAGAAGCTCCCTTATATCCATTTTTCTTGTAAAATCTCGACTTTTTTGGCTTTTGTTATTGTAATTTACAATTTTTTGTAGTATACTCATTATAGAAGGTGTGTCGCCGCCAGCGTTTGAGTTATTCTCAGCAAGGCTGGTCTTGAACGGTTGCATGCCTTCTTTCTTTATTGATGCAACCTCGTGTACATAAAACCTGTTATTTTCCTTGTTTTGAATAACTACTACACCCATAAAATATCTGTTTTCTTGAGAATTTTCTATAACATTTACAGGTGCCACAATAACCGCTGTATCATATCCTCTGCCCTTCCAATTCTTTTGGTAATCTACTATTTTTCCCTTTTGAATAACATCAGGAACTGCCACAAACGCGGCAGCTTTTTTTCTGCCTATTCCGTGAGCAATATCGTCCTTTATGCCTCTTCTGTCAATCAGCACATCGCCCAAATGCTCATTTGTTACTTTATTTCCGTATGTTGCAAAATAATTGTCAACCTGAGTAACTAAATCAACCTCTCCTTTTGCAAATTCCGTTCCATTAATTTGTCTAACGGAAGGCATTTTCACAATGCTATCATATATTTTCTCCTGCTCTATAATAGCATCAACAATCGAAGCATCATTATTTAATAGCGATTGAGTATTCTCAAGCATTTCCTGCATTTGTTGGCTAAAACTATCAAGTCTTTCTCTCTCAACACTATCTAAAGAAGCCGCTTCATTGTTTTCGAATTCCTCTGTTACAGGTACATTTTCCTTTTTTCCTAATAGCTGTGCTTCAAGTTCTTTTCTTTGCATTTCAAGATTTTTGAAATCCTCAAGCTTTTCATTCATCAATTGCTTAACACTCTCAAGCCTGTCCCTCTCAGCGCTTTCCAAAGAAGCAGCTTCGTTTTGAGTAAGATTTTCAGCAACAGGTACATTATCATTTCTTTTAAGTAATTGCGCCTCAAGCTCTCTTCTTTCCTTGTCAAAAGCCCTAACCTCTTTGAGCTTTTCGCTCATTTGTTGATTAAAGCTATCAAGCCTGTCTCTGTCAGCTTCATCAATGCTAATCGCTTCACTATTTTCAAATTCATCTGTTACAGGTATATTACCATACCTTGCAGAGAGTATTTGCTCAAAGCTCTCGTTTCTGTTCTTAATAAGCGACTGCATTTCCTCAAGCTGTTCAGCCATTAACTGATTAAAGCTTTCCTGCCGTTCTTGCTCTGCTATCTCAAGCCTCTCCTCAAACTCACTTTCTTTTCCCGGCTCATAGCTTCGCTTAACCGATTTTCGCTCATTAGAAACATTTTTTGAATTATTTTCATCAAAACTATTGTCTTTTTCACTATTTTCGGTTATACTATTATTAGATGGATGAGAAGCAGGGACCGTTTCGGACGTTTGACTCAAGGATGAAATTTCATCATGGAGTATCTGCGTAAGTCCATCTCTTTTATTTATAAACGCTGTTTGAACCCATACCTTCTCATACTTTCCATCAGTTACTGCAATGGCACAATAATAAGTGCCATTTATTTTTTTCTTTAACAGCATTAGTGGCGCAGGCGTTCCTTCTTTTGTACTAAATTCTTTGCTGTAAACTTGCTCACCATTCAAATACAGAGGTTCTAAGCTATCCCTATTTTGAATAACATAGCCAATTCTTGCTAAATCTTTAAGATTGGCCATAGATTTATCTGCTTCACCATTTAATCCGTGTCTTTTTTCTATGTGATTAAAAGCGTTTGAGTTAATATTAACAGTAAATTTGTCAACATTCAAATCAAAAATATCTTTTACCTCTGCTATAAAATCGAAATCGACATCACAAATTTTCTGTCTCACAAATGAATCGTTCTTATTTTCACGCAAATTTTCTGCTGCTTTTAAGATTTTTTCATCAACAGAATCAATATATTCCTTAATAACTGTTTGCATGCTATAAGGATATTCTTCTTTATTTTTGCTAAACCGAATATTTGTTTCACTATCCGCTATCTGCTGACTGCTATCGGCTGTTTCTTTCCTCTCATCGTCTGCATTACCGATTTGAGAAATCTTAACGCCGCCTTGGGCGTTATCGAGTGCCTTTTCGAACTTGCTAACAAGCTTTTTTAAATACTCTATAGATTCGCTATCAACGGTAGCGGATTTTTTTATTGTGCCCTTAAATCGGCTTATAAGCTTCTTTACAAGCGGTGCATTTCTTTCAGCAAGCTTATTGACAATATAATCATCTGCCATAAGGTCGCCTGATAGGTCAGCTGTTACCTCTGTGTCAAAGGTATATCTTGCTTGAGCCTTGCTCATTCCCTTGGTCTGCTCTGCATAATCCTGTCTTGCACCAAGCTCTCTATCAAATAAGCTTCCAACCCTCTTTTTAATAGCATCGGGTGCATTTTCATCCATAGCAACACGGTTTAGCTCATTAACAAACTCATTATATTGCCTTGTGCCCTCGGCAGAGTGTGTCATTTCGTGGAATGATACCTGCAAGGATGCTTTCTTAATAGCGCCGTCTGCATCATTTAAGGTGGCGCTGTTATTGTTTATGTAGAATACATTCTCTCCCGGATTATAAAAAGCATTTGTGCCACTATCACTATTAGTAATAACTACATTTGCCTTGCTACCAAGCACCTTTTCAATGTGGGCTTTAGCCTGTGATGCACCCTCGCTTATCTGCTCATTTGAGGATATAGGCGCATGCTTAAGAGTTAAGGAAATAGGCTTCAGCTTTCTGCTTATAGCCTCAGTGTTTACATCTGCAATCTCAAGGTCCTGCTTAATGCTGCCGTCCTCATTGAAAGCATTCTTATACTCTCCGAGACTCTCACGGTAAACCGCCCTCTCACTTTCGCTCATTTGAGCCGTTTGTACACCAACATCGGTAAGCCCCTGCAAAATAGCCTTGTCCGTTTTTCTATTTTGCGCCTCGTTCTTTCCATAGTTCTGCGCCGATTCGCTTACATATGCAAGTGAGCTGTCAGCCCTTGTCGCCTTAGCGCCACCACGGCCTGCACTCTTATTGCTGATATTTTGTCCGAGCACCTGACCGCCTTGCATAAGGCCACCTACTGTCGCGCCCATAGCAAAGGTGCGAGGAATATTCTTAACTGCTTCTCTAAAGTTAGCGCCGATTTCAGTGTCAACTCCTGTAATCCACTTGTTTATAGGGTCCGCAAAGTCAGAGCCAAGCTCTTCCACACCCTCAGACACAGCGCCGGTAATAGCCTTACCTAGTCCCTTAGAAGCCCAAGCGCCGAACTTTGTCCCGGCAGTAGT
>JAGAJV010000079.1 GCA_017625915.1 Clostridia bacterium | reverse complement strand
TTCTCCAGATAATTGCATTATATCACATTATTTGGAGAAAATCAACAAAATTTTAAAAAATATAATCACAATAAAACGGAAACTCAATTGAATTTCCGTTTTATTGTTATTAAATCAGCCGAGTCCCATAAATTCCTTTGATACGACCTCGCCGTTATAATAAAGTCGCATATTTAAATGCCCCATTTTTGCCTCTATTGGAATTTTAGTGTCATTTAAATCAATCTCGCCCTTTAAGATAAAACGACCTGCTACAAGCCCAAAATATTGGTCAACAATTTCTCCGTTGATTACAAGTGAACAAACATTTGGCGAATTGTACACTCGGATTATATTTCCGTTTGCCTCGTATTCTATTCGTATTGTTCCTAAATCGTTCTTTGCGTTTTCGTATATCTTTTGTTTTTTCTTAAGAAAAAGGAATATAACTATAAGCATTCCACAGGACAAAGCCATAATAGGACACACAATTATGCCATACATTTGATTCCTTTGGTTGACCATTATGCAATCAGCTAAGCTTAAAATCACAGCTGAGCCACTTTTTATTTCATAAATTTCAAATTGGTAATTTTCATTGTAAGGCTCGCCATAATAAATTTGCACCTTGTCGTTTTCCTTTAATTTTAATAGCTCCCCTCTATGTACCGCCTTTTCAGTTATAGGTGATATTACAAAAGGCTTAGAATACTCCTTAAGATATATTTCGTATCTATCATTTCTATCAAAAATCATTTCGTATTTTTCAAATGTTAATTCCTCGTAGGTTAAGTCGTTATATTCTACATCAACAGAAAAATAAGTCATAACACAAAGGACAAGGAAAATAATCGAAAGCAACATACCAATAGAGGAAACAACAAGAGTAGCTATAAAATTTGGTTTATTATACATATAATTTCCTTTCGTATCAAAAAGCTTTTGCAATTTACACATATATTCTAGCATTTTATGGTTAGAAAATCAACTAACTTAGGTTTACATTTGCAAACGATGGGTTTACAAAACAGGGTTAATTGAATAAAATCTTATACTTTAAACAAAAAAACAGAAATTCCTATATTAAAGTGAATTTCTGTTTTTATTTGTTCTTTTAATTTTAAAAAGCACAATTTTTACACGCTTATGAAATGTCAGGTATTTCAGCAAATGCAATTTCTTGCCAATAGCCATTACCGGAGCCGCCGTTTTCCATATGAATTCTTGCATTTGTTATTTTTCCGTTTATATTAAAGCGTATTGCATTTTCGCCGAATGAGCCTGCGCCTATTAATGTGTATTCGCTATCGCCCTCATATAATACGGATACAGTATATGTGTAGCCGCCCTGACCCTTTATATACACATAGTCAGCACCGGTTGCTTCTGTGAATTCAATATCAACAGCTACGCTGCCGCCTTTGCCACAGAAGGTGCCTGTGGTTTCATCCCAGATATAATTGTATAGACAATCAACATTTTCTGCACCTAAAACATTACCTGTAATAGTGGTTTTGTTTATCTTATCAGAGAGACTTGTGTAGTAGATAACCTGTTCCATTGTACATCTTGCACAGACACGGGATTGTTGCATTACGTCATATGTCCAGCCCGCTATATAGTCATGTCCCAGCTTTTCACTACCTACTCTATATTCCCTGCCGCCACAATCATAGCAAAAGCGCATTGCCTTGCCATCCTCTGTACAGGTTGGCTCAATAGCGGAGTAATCCCACATAGACCAAGTATGATTTGTTCCACCGTTTATGCATGGTGTAGTAATATAGTTCACCCAGTTTGCAATTAAAATAGTATTATCAGCTACTGTATCTGCTGAGGACGCCTTTTCTCCATTTGAGTAATACCAGCCCTCAAAATTATAGCCGGCCCTTTTTGGAACAGGAAGAGTGCCGATTTCATTATCCTTAGTTACATATCTTACTATTTCATTCTCGGAAATAATGCCTTCGTTTGGCAGGAATATTACAATTTTTAAAATATCGTTTGATTCCCATTTTGCTATTAGAGCCATATCACCGGTAACAACGGAGGTTACTAAAATTGGGTTTTCAAAATTCACATCGTCCTGCTCGTACCAGCCTAAGAAAACATAATTTTCTCTTTCAGGTATTGGTAGCATACCTATTTGATTGCCACTTAAAACAGTGCGTTCAGTTTCGTTAACCGTACCCTCATTTGCATCAAAGGTAACAGTATTTGAAAGCGGTGACCATTTAGCAAATAAAATGATGCTTCTATTTATAACGGTTTCTTCGGAAACAAGCTCCTCGTTTTGATTATACC
>JAGAJV010000078.1 GCA_017625915.1 Clostridia bacterium | reverse complement strand
TACGGAAGATTGCACCTCGAATATCTCAAAGCGCATCGCAAAGGGCGTTACACCAATCTCCTCTCGGAAGGAGCGCTCAATCAATGGCTCTATGAGATTGATCTTGAAGCCAAACAAATGGTAGAAAATATCATCACCCGGCTTGCTGCCGAAAGAGGTATAGACGAAAATATGAAAGCTCGCGATATGCTCCGTTGGGTTGCCGAGATGAACAACATCAAGGCGAGTGCCGAGGAAATCGTTTTGCGGGAGGTGATTTTCATATGAGGTCGATTGTCAACGAGCTTTGGCACGGGAACATCATTCCACAAGATGATAGTCGCAACAATTCGCCCAAAATGAAAGAGCTTATGGAATATATGGCTCGGCATCACGATGACCTGCTCAAAACAATGACCGATAATCAGAAAGAAACCTTTGAAAAATTTGATGATTGTTGGAGTGAGTATATGAGTCTTGCAGAGGCGGCTATATTTGAGTATGCTTTCAAATTGGGCGCGCAAATGATGATTGAAGTTTTGACTTCGCATCAAGAAAAATGGGAATAATATCATATTGAAAAAACACAGTTGCTTTTCGTTACAATTATCGTGTTAGCAAATATATTCACCTAATCGTGTTAAAATAATTAAGTAGAAGGAGGATGAAAAATATGAGAACAATAACAACCGAAATAATACAATCATTCAATGACTATCTGATTAACGAGGAAAAGGCGGCAGCGACCGTCAATAAGTATTTGCACGACGTGGGTGAATTTCAATTATGGCTCGGCGAACAAGAATTAAACAAAGCGGATGTTCTTGCTTATAAATCCTATCTTTGCGAAAAACACGCCCCTGCAAGCGTCAATGCCGCACTCTCCTCACTCAACAGCTTTTTCAACTTTATGGAGTGGTACGATTTGAGGGTGAAGAACCTCAAAATTCAAAAGCAGATCTTCGCATCTACGGATAAGGAACTGACCAAAGCCGAATATGACCGCCTTTTGCAAGCAGCAAAGCAAAAGAAAAACGAGCGTTTGTATCTCTTGATGCAGACGATTTGTTCCACGGGTATCCGTGTGTCCGAGGTGCGCTATGTTACCGTGGAGGCAGTTGCGCGAGGTGTTGCTGAGATCAACTGCAAGGGCAAACGCAGGCAAGTATTTCTTCCGAAACAGCTTTGTCAGATATTGAAGCAGTATATCAAGGAACAAAAAATAAAAAGCGGTGCCGTGTTCGTGACAAAGAACGGCAATCCGCTTGATAGATCGAATATTTGGAGTGATATGAAAAAACTATGTAAGGCGGCGAATGTGTCGGAGAAGAAAGTCTTTCCTCACAACCTCCGTCACCTTTCCGCGCGCACTTATTACAGCTTACAAAAGGACATCGTGCGCTTGGCTGATATTCTTGGGCATAGCAGCGTGAATACAACGAGAATTTATACAATGGAAACGGGCGAGATACACCGCAGACAGATACAAAAATTAGGGCTTTTGCGGTGTTAAAACGGTTAAAAAAGAAATCTACCACATAATTCTCGTTATGTAGTAGATAAAAATTATACATAAGTGATTATATCACTTTTTAAGAATTTTGTCAATCCAAAAAGTTGATAATATGACGATTTTAGATAAAAATTTACAAAAACAAGCATAAGAAGCAGACCAATGAAGATTTCGATTTTTTCATTGGTCTTGTTGAGCGCAGTACGATTGTATTGCGCTTTTATATTACGTATGCGAGATTACCACATAACGAGAATTATGTGGTAACTAAAAATTACAATATTATACATTTTCTATTGGAGGAGATTATGGGATTCACAGAATTAGACCTTAGACCAGGCGAAAGATTGTTAATGTCTGGCGCAGCAAACAAATGGCAAACAGTTGGTAGTAAAGGCGGCAAACTCTTTTTAACAGACCAAAGAATTGTTTTTAAGGCACACGCTATCAATTTCGGTTCAAAATTCGACGAATATGAACTTTCCGAAATAGCAACACAGGGTAATACTGTAAATATTAAAACTACCTCTAACCTTATTTCGTTCAACATTACTTTTTATACAAAGTCTGGTGAGAAATTGTCCTTCGTTGTAACAAGAAGCCAGAAGAATGAATGGATTAGAGAAATCACTGAAGCTATTACTTCTTTGGCACGTTCAAGAGTATCTGTTCCTGAGAATATTCCACAAGAAGAAGTTCAGAAAATTACCGCTCAGATCAAAGCTGTTCAGTGTGAAGGTTGCGGTGCATTCGTTATTGCGACCGTTGGAAACGCGGCGAAATGTGATTATTGCGGAAGACCTACTGTTGGTTGATGGTGAGGTGACTAACTTTGGGACTTATCAAAGCTTTGGTTAACTCTGTCAGTAGTTCAGCGCGCGATCAGTGGAAAGATTATTTCTACTGTGAAAGTCTTGCCTCGGATGTTTTGATGCAAAAAGGTCAAAAGCAAGCCACAAGCCGATTTTCGAATTCGCGTGATGATAATATAATTAGCAACGGTAGCGTGATTGCAGTAAATGAGGGGCAATGCGCAGTTATTGTTGAAGACGGAAAAGTCGTAGAGATTACTTGTGAGCCCGGCAAATTTGTTTATGATTCTTCTACAGAACCTTCAATTTTCTCCGGAAAATTTGGACAATCTCTCAAAGATTCTTTTAAGCAAATAGGTCATAGATTTACATTTGGCGGTGTTACCGGTAAGGATCAGCGGGTTTACTACATAAATATCAAGCCTATTGAAAACAATCTTTTCGGCACATACACTCCCATCCCCTTCCGTTTTGTAGATCAGAATATAGGGGCAGATATTGATCTACACGTGCGCTGTCGAGGAAGATTTTCTTATACAATCGACGATCCCATTGTTTTTTATTCAAGGATTGCCGCAAATGTTTCTGATTGCTTTTTGTCAAGTCAATTATTAGAACAACTGCGGGCGGAATTTATTTCATATTTGCAAGCAGCATTTGCTCCAATATCTGCACGAGGTGTTCGTCCCAGCGACCTTCCTGGAGAAACCACTGCATTGGTTGAGGAAATGAATATGCAGTTGCGCGAAAAGTGGGTACAGTTGCGTGGCATAAAACTGTTTTCTGTCGCTTTTGAGTCTGTGTCTGTTCCCGATGATGAGCAAAAGATACTGACTAAATTACAAGAAACTCGTGTTTTCACTAACGCTCAGATGGCAGCAGCAAACTTGGCACAAGCACAAGCCGACGCTTTGCGTGCAGCAGCGGCAAATGAAAATGCAGGCGCATTTATGGCATTTGCGGGATTAAATATGGCAACCGCAACCGGAAATCAAATGGCAGCAACTATGGGAAACAATGCTGTTTCTCAAAACGCTCCTCAATCCTCGGGAGATGACTTTGAAACCAGATTATGGTCAAAAAACACCTTTTCATTGCCAGAATTTGAGGACTTATTTTATTCATATAGCAAAATAATAATGGAAGTCGAAGCAAAGTTGGGTATGAAGATAAGTGACCTTACTTCTGAGACTCACAATAAGAATGAAGCGAACAAAAAACTTCTTGCCGAATATAGTAATCAAGTTTTGAACACATATCGAGATAACAAGCTCTTTGAAGCATTACAGAAAGATGATTTTGCCGCTTATTTAGCTAAAAACACCTTAAGTAATGCTAAAAGCATCTTTAAGATTTCAAAGATTGAAGGAATTTTGACGGCTTATAAATTATTCTATGTTGGTTGTTCAAGAGCACGAAAGAACCTTGTGATTGTTGTCGATGAGAATAAAATCAAAAAATTTGAAAATGAATTTAAGGAGAAATTGATTTCCATAGGTTTCGAGGTTCAAGGCTTTCCAATGCAAGAAACCCCAACAACTTAAAATGGTTCCACGAACAGAAAAACGCCACCTTAGACTTTCATCTAAGATGGCGTTTTTCCGTTCGTATTAGAGCGAAACTTTAACGGCAAATCCGCCGCTAAAAAAGTAGGTGTTCGTCCAATACACGTTTGGTGGAACTGGCGAGAGTCGAACTCGCGTCCGAAAACCACTTGATATAACCTTCTCCGTAGTCAGTTAATCCTTTGAAATTCCCCTACAAAACGATGATTAACAATCTTTTATTCGGGTATTGTCTTAATGCTTGATTGATACAGACAAAACTCTCAATTCAAGTTCACCTCTGGTGTTACGCTCAGTCTTAGGTCGAGGTACTCCTAAGAGGAACGGGCGGTGCATTGACCGCAGCACTGCTAATTGAAACTCCCAAGGGAGAATCAATTAGGCAGCCATAGCAACTTTATTGTTGTCGTTTATTATTTAAGTTGGCCATTATACGGGATTAGCCAGCCCGCTACGCTTATTATATCTCATAATCCCCGTCGAAACCTTTACAGTCCCATATGGATCTGCTTTATTATTATATATCATTACTACCGTTTTGTCAATGGCAATATTATCAAAAAATAAAACAAAAACCGACAAGCAGAGCCTGTCGGTTAAATTATTAAAAGAAGAAAATACCAAGTCCCCAACCAACTAAGCCGCCTTTTTTTAGATGCTCAACATAATTGCGTCTGAATGATGTATTAGCAGGTAATCTGTCAGGATTTCTGTCCTCAGTGTCAAATAATCTCCAAAGGTCCTCACCCTCATTGTCAGCATATTCAAATACATCAAAGCGAGAGAAGAATTTGTATGTATTGCTATTGTGATTTAAAATTTCCTCATGCTTTGGATAGAGAAGCCAAGAATGGCAAATAAACGGTTTAACATTGCCCTCAACCTCAGTAAAGAATTCCTTCGCCATCTTATAAGCCTCAATACAGCTTGCCTCATCAAATGGTGTACCGTCTCTTGGAATGTGAACATTAATAACCTTGCTTTCCTTATCAAGCTTATGCCCGTTCTTTTCGTAATTATGTCCTAGCTTTACAACCTCAAATTGTAATCTTCCAAGAGCAAATCTTGTAAGGTCAAAAAATACGGGGAACCACCAAGCAACAAATGAGCCAATAACACCGCGAACTGCTTTGCATTCCTCTAGCTTATATCTTAAATCAAGCACTGATTTCTTAAAAATATCAAGAGAAATGTTTCTTTCAATATAAAGCTCCTTTAAATGCTTAGTCATGCACATAAATATAAGCAAGCCGGATGTATATGGATGCACACCAGCTAATTTACCGGCATTTTGTGCAGGTACTAAAATTGCATTGTAGTAGTCACAATGAATATCACTTTCATATAGCTTTACAATTCTTTCAAACTCGTTTTTTGCTTTCTCGCAGCTCTCAATTTTTTCATAAGCCTCGATTAGAAACTTTCTGTCAGAATCAAGATATTCACAATCAATCATAAAGTTATTTAAATAGTTTTTCATTAAATTTCACCCTTAGTAGTCCTTTCAATAGTTCTTTGCGCATCACGCTTAGCATCACTCTCACGCTTGTCGTAAAGCTTTTTGCCCTTGCAAACTCCAAGCTCCACCTTAACCCTTGAGCCCTTAAAATAAAGAGATAAGGGAATAAGAGAATAGCCATCTTTTGCAGCTAAGCTATTCATTTTCAAAATTTCCTTTTTATGCATAAGCAGCTTTTTAGCTCTTAATGGGTCCTTATTAAAAATATTTCCCTTTTCATATGGGGATATATGCATACCCACAGCAAAAAGCTCTCCGTCATAAACCTTGCAAAAGGAGTCCTTTAAATTGACTTGTCCGTTACGCAAGGATTTAATTTCAGTGCCAAAAAGCTCAATGCCGGCTTCGTATTTTTCTATAACAAAATAATCGTGATAAGCCTTTTTATTTTGTGCAATTACCTTAACGCTTTTTTCAGCCATAATAAGCTCCCTTCATAATTCTATAACATAACAAGTATATCATATATTTATTCCTTTTGCAATAGCACAAATTGTCGAAAATTAACATTTTATGCTTTATTTCATATCCTAAGTATGAGAACATATTTCTCGATTTAGGAGTTAAAATGCAAATCGTTTTATTAACAGCCTTAGGAGTTGGAGGCGCAACTGTATTCGGTGCATTGATCGGATTTATATTTAAAAAAATTTCACATAAGTTTTCAGACATAGTTTTAGCCTTTGGCGCAGGCGTAATGCTTTCAGCCTCATTCTTAGGCTTAATTCTGCCATCATTAGAATATGGTGGAAAGTACGGTATCCTGATTACAATCATAGGAATTTTTACAGGAGCGCTGTGCATCGATTTAATAGAGAAGCTAGTACCACATTTGGATACTATCACCAAAACCGATAACGAAAGCTTTAAGAAGGTAATGCTTTTTGTTTTAGCAATAGCGATACACAATCTTCCTGAGGGAATTGCAGCAGGAGTTGGCTTTGGTACAGGTGATATTTCCTCGGCAATAATGATAGCAGTAGGAATAGCTCTTCAAAACATTCCCGAGGGAATGGTTATTATAGGACCAATGCTATCAGTTGGTATTAGTCCTGGCAAAACCTTCTTATATGCTATGCTAACGGGCGTAATCGAGGTAATCGGTACTTTAATAGGTTATTTTGCAGTAAGTGTAGCAACATTTATATTACCGTTTGCCTTAGCCTTTGCAGGTGGCACGATGCTTTATGTAATCAGTGACGAAATGATACCGGAAACCCACTCCCACGGAAATGAAAGAGGAGCATCCTATGCACTGCTTGTAGGCTTTGTAATAATGCTTTTATTTTAATAAATAAACCACTATTTTACAAAAATAGTGGTTATTTATATATGAACATATTATCAAATGTGCAAACTTAATATATAAAATATTAAGTTTTTGTTAAATAATCTTAAAATATCTTTACATATTGTTAATATAATGCTAAAATAGGTGCGACAATAAATTATTAAATATTTATTAATAATTTTGTAACATTTTAGCAAAGGAAGTTTAATATGAATTTTTTTGAAAAAATATTATATTTTCTTGATGCAACAATGGAAACGCCAACAAACTTCGGATGGTTTCATCTGATGTTTATCGCGATTGTAATTTTAACAACAGTTTTTTTATGTATAAAATTCAAGGATTGTGACGATAAAGCTTTTAGAAGAATAGCTTTAATAGGTTGGATACTCATTCTTGCCTTAGAAATTTATAAGCAGCTTAATTTTTCATTTAATTATGATGGAACAAGCGTAATATGGGATTACCAATGGTATGCGTTTCCATATCAATTTTGCTCAACACCGATATTTGTACTGCCCTTTATTGCATTTTTTAAAGAAAACAAATTCAGAGATATGCTGGTTGCTTATATGGCAACATTCTCATTATTTGCAGGACTAGCAGTTTTTGCATACCCAAATGATGTTTTCATTGATACAATAGGAATAAACCTTCAAACAATGATACATCACGGCTTGCAAGTAGTGTTTGGTATTTATTTTGCTGTATATGCAAGGAAAAAGCAAAACCTTCAGTATTTTCTGAAATCAATACCGGTATTTAGTGCCCTGGCCTTATTTGCTATGATACTCAACATTTCCGTTTACCATATATTTGTTGCACAGGGAATAGATGAAACCTTTAATATGTTCTATATAAGCCCCTATTTTTCATGCACACTACCTGTTTTATCAATAGTTTACGAAAAGGTACATTATTCAATATTTATCATACTTTATGTTTTAGGCTTTACATTTGTAGCGTATCTGGTGTATAATATTGAAAAACTAATTATAAAATTTAGCACTAGAAAGAAAGCTTATGATAAACAATAAAAAAATCAAGCTACCAATTGCTGTAGCCTTTATAGCAATACAATCAATTTTATTTTTCGTAGTACAATTGACAAGCGGTTTGGCATGCATAATATCCTCCTACACCGTAGTTGTGCTATGTTGCCTTTATGCAATGCTGCATATTGAAAAATCAAAGGATTATGTATTTACACAAATAGCGCTTGTATGTACCGTAATGGCAGACTTGTTTTTAGTGGTAATTCACCCAATAAAACAGCTTCCTGCTATGATATTCTTTTCAAGCACGCAAATTTGCTATTTCCTAAGACTTTATTTTAACTCAAAAAGCGAAAAAGAGAAGCGAATACATCTAATTGTAAGAGCTGTAGCATCCTTGCTTGCTTTATTAATAACAATAATAGTATTAAAGCAAAAAACAGATGCAGTGAGCCTAATATCAATGTTCTATTATGCAAATCTGATAATAAACATCGTATTTGCATTTGTACAATATAAAAAATCACAGCTATTTGCAATAGGCTTGCTGCTGTTTCTGGGCTGCGATACGCTAGTTGGCTTAAACGCACTATTAAGTGATTATATTACATCACCAAATGGACAACAAATTTGCAATGCAATTTTTGGCACGTTAAATTGGGCGTGGATATTTTATGTTCCGTCACAAGCCTGCCTGGCATTGAGCCTAACAAAGCTTAAATTCAAGAAAAATGCACATTAATTGTGCATTTTTGTTTTTATGTTGACATTATAAAATAAATATGTTAAAATAACTAAGATGAAATGCTATGGAGGTATATATGAAGATTTCATTGATTATTCCTTGCTATAACGAGGAAGAGTCACTTTCACCCTTCTATAATGAGCTTAATAAGGTTACTGCTGAAATGGCAGATTATGACTTTGAAATATTATTTATTGACGATGGCTCCAAGGATAAAACTCTTTCAATTTTGAAGGAATTAGCTAAAGAGGATAAGAGAATTAAATATATTTCCTTTTCTAAGAATTTCGGAAAGGAAGCTGCTATGTATGCAGGCTTTTGTAATTCCACGGGCGATTATACTGCCGTAATGGACGCTGATATGCAGGACCCACCGGCCTTGCTAAGTGATATGGTGAAAATTCTCGAAGGCGGAGAATACGACAGTGTAGCAACAAGACGCCAAACACGCAAGGGCGAGCCTAAAATTCGTTCATTCTTCGCAAGAATGTTCTATAAGGTAATGGGCAAAATTTCTACACTTGATATGGTAGAGGGCGCAAGAGATTTTCGTCTTATGAAGCGTGATATGGTTGATGCCATTGTATCAATGTGCGAAAATAATCGCTTTTCTAAGGGCATTTTCGGATGGATAGGCTTTAAAACCTATTGGATGTCATATGATAATGTAAAAAGAGTAGCAGGACAGACCAAGTGGAGCTTTAAAAAGCTCTTAAAATATTCTTGGGACGGCATTGTAAGCTTTTCAAATGCACCGTTAAAATTCGCTACAGGGTGCGGTATTTTATCGTTTTTAGCATCAATTCCACCATTAATTATGGCTATAATAAAAATGGTTGACGGCTCTACATTTAATGGTGTTTACTCAGAGATTTTGCGTTGGAATGTGACCCTATTTGCAATTTTCCTTGTAGGTGGAGCTATCCTTGCATCAATAGGCATAGTAGGACAATACATTTCTAAAATTTTCAACGAGGTAAAGGGCCGTCCTCATTATATTGTTGCACAGACAAATAAAGAGGATGTTGTTAAAAAATAATGGGAAACGAAAAGAATCTACATGAGGGACATAGACAAAGACTTAAAAATCGCTTTTTAGAAAGTGGACTTGACAGCTTTCAGCCACATAATATTCTTGAGATGCTTTTGTTTTATTCAATTCCTCGTAAGGATACAAACGATATAGCACATAGCTTAATTGAAAAATTCGGCTCATTAAGTGGCGTTTTTGATGCAGATGTAGAGGAGCTTACCAAGGTTGATTATATTACAGAAAATAGTGCAACACTAATTAAAATGATACCGGCTATATCCCGTGCATACCTAATGGATAAATCATCACACGTAAAGCAATTAAATAATGTTGAGGTAGTCAAGGAATATCTTTTAGGGCTCTTTCACGGTGAAAAGAATGAGGTTGTTTATGTGCTATTTTTAGATAATAGCTTTGATTTAATTGGGAAGCATAAATTACACGAGGGCTCAGTAAATTCCTCTAGCGTAGATGTAAGACGCATAATGGAGCATATTATAAAAACAAACGCATCAATGATAATACTTGCACATAACCATCCAAACGGAATAGCATTTCCATCAATGGAGGATATAGAAACAACAGGACGCTTAATGACAATGCTAGCCCCATTCAATGTGCCGGTAGTAGAGCATTTTGTTGTAAATGAATTTGATTGCTACCCAATAATTCACGAAACAGGAAGCCTGAAATCAGAAAGCACCAAAAATAAAGACCTATTTAAATAAAAACTCAGCATAAGCCCTCCCCTTTGCTTGAAGGGGAAGGCGCTAGCCTGCTGACGGATAAGTTCTCAACTTAATACACGCCTGCATAGTTAAATGGATATAATAAACCCCTCCTAAGGGTTAGTTATGGGTTCGATTCCCGTTGCGGGTGCCAAAAGCACAACAACCACACAAGCGTGGTTGTTGTGCTTTTTACATTCTCACGCCAACCCATCTTCAAAGCTTGCTTTGAATTGGTTTCGCATTTCTGCCAAAAGCCGTTGTCAGCTTGCTAGTATAAGGCTTGGCAGAAATAGCTCGCTTGCGAGCCTTCTCTTAACAACCATGCTTGCATGGTTAGTTTTAGGTGTGCTTAAATTAATTCCCACAACAATTGAATTTCAAATATATGTGTGATATAATTTAATCAAATAAAAAAACACTTGACATTGACCTTGGGTTATGGTTTACAATAAGCATAGAGGTAGTATTATGAAGATAAATGATGTAGAAAAAATAACGGGCCTTACAGGAAAAGCAATTCGCCTATACGAAGGAAAGGGGCTAATCAGTGTACAAAGAGACCAAAATGGCTACCGAAATTATTCAAAGGACGATGTTGAAAAGCTAAAGGAAATAAAGCTATTAAGAAGTATAGGCGCTTCCATTTCCGACATTAAGCTATATTTGTTTGGTGTTATGAGTCTGGAGGAGCTTATGGATAAGCGAAAGACTGAAATACTAAATGAAAGTGGAAAAAATTCAAAAAAATACCGACTCTGTGTGGATATTTCAGCAAAATCATCTCTTAAAAGCATTAAAAACGAAGATAGCTTCATTGAAAACAAAAAAACTAATAATAAAACACACGGGGCGCTTTCAATAGGAATAGATATAGGCACAACTACTGTCAGCGCAGTGGTGTATGATATTGATAATAAGGAGCAGCTTGATGCGTATTCAGTTCCCCATAGCTCCTATGTAAGCTCTGATATTAGATTTGAGCAGAGCGTTTCTGCTATTATTGGAAAATCAGAGAAGTTACTTTATCATATTCTTGATTCCTACACTGATATTGTAAGCATTGGTATATCAGGACAAATGCATGGTATTGTTTATTTAGATGGTGACGGAAAAGCAGTATCTAATCTTATAAATTGGCAGGATAAACGCGCAGATATTATGCTTGATAACGGAAAAACAACCTGTCAAGCTATTTTGGAAATAACAGGGGAGCATATTTCAACAGGCTATGGAATTGCAACTCATTATTACAATATTCTAAATAAGCAGGTGCCAAACGGTGCTGTAGGCTTTTGTAGTATTATGGATTATTTTGCTATGCAAATATGCGGACTAAAAAAAGCCACATCTCATACCTCGGTATGCGCAAGCCTTGGCTTGTTTGATATTAAAAAAAGTAGCTTTATGGTTGATAAGCTATCGTTACTTGAAATTGACGAATCATTTTTACCTACCGTAACGGATAAAAGCATTATCATTGGAGAGTGTAGAGAAATACCTGTTTCTATACCTCTTGGAGATAATCAAGCAAGCTTTTTAGGCTCAGCTTGCAAAAATACAGACACCATGCTTATAAATATGGGTACAGGCTCACAGGTATCAGCGGTTAGCGATTACATTGAGACTAGCGGAGATATAGAGCTTCGTCCATTTATAGAGGGTAAGTATCTTATTTGTGGCTCAGCGCTTTGTGGGGGCTTTGCATATGCAATGCTAGAGGAGTTTTTTAGAAGCTACATAACAAGCGCAGGAATGCAAGAGGAAGTCCAGTATAAAACAATGAATATGCTAGCTAAGGAAGCATACGAAAAAGGTGAAAAGGGGCTTTTAGTAGATACATCCTTCAGCGGAAAAAGAAGCAATCCCAATTTAAGAGGCTCTATTTCAATGATAGATAGACAAGGCTTTACCCCGTCAGCTCTCATTATAGGCGTGCTTAAGGGAATGTGCAAGGAGCTATACGAGCTATATGAGCTATTTCCTGAGAAGAAAACTCATATAGTAGCATCTGGTGGTACAGTAAAGAAAAATAAAACACTAAAAAAGCTGATATCAGATATTTTTGGTATGTCAGTATCAATTAACACAGTCGAGGAGGAAGCAGCGACAGGTGTGGCACTTTTTTCTGCATTTGCCTCTGGAAAAATAAATTACAATAATGGCTTTTTGGATTATATAAGATAAGGAGAATAACAGTGCAAAACATAAAAATTTCCTTTGAAGTAAAAAAGCTTCCACTTTATGCAGCTTCACAAAAGCTGGGAAGAAAAACGCTTGAAATACAAGCACCTAATGGCAAGCTTACTGTATCCATATATTACGATTACAACGAAAAACCACTTAATTTATGCAGTGAAATAAAAGAAGGCGACAGAGTAGAGGTTATACTACTTGACCATAGAATAGAGCTATATATAAATGGTGAAATTAAGGACGAGGAATGGCCCTATGGCAATAGGTTATTTGATTTAAAGGATGAAATTATACCTGATATAAATATACAGGTAAATGAATATCTTGAAAAGGAAAATACCCCACCCTGTGTCGTTTCAACCTTCGAAAATGCTGAGGGCTGGTATCCTAAAAACGGCGTGTTCGTTGGCGACTGTATGCCATATAGAAAAAACGACAAATATCATGTTTTATATTTAAAGGATAGGCACCACCACGAAAGCAAATGGGGAATGGGCGCTCACCAATGGGAGCATATTTCAACTAAGGATTTTAAAGCTTGGTCTGTTCATCCAATGGCGGTGCCAATAACTGAAAGCTGGGAGGGCTCTATATGTACAGGCTCCCATATTGAAAAAGACGGCAGGGAGTATCTGTATTACACTATAAGACGACCAAATGGTTTACCGGCAATAATTAGCCGAAGCGTATCTGAGGATGGCTATCATTTTGAGAAGGATAAGAATTTTGGCTTTACATTATCGGATAAATTTAACGGTCCTGTTGCAAGAGACCCAAAGGTTATTAAAGGCGAGGAAGGACTTTATCATATGTTTTTAACAACTGTACTTGTTAATGAAAATTTAGGCTGTCTTGCTCACTATATATCCGCTGATTTAGAAAGCTGGCAGGAAGCCGAAAATCCAATTCATATTGTGGAAAATAGCGATCACCCCGAATGTCCCGATTATTTTAAATATAAAGACAAATATTATCTCATCTTTAGTATTAGAGGCAGAGCAAGGTATCTTGTATCAAACGAGCCCTTTGAAGGCTTTGAAAGAATAGACGACTCCTTAATCCCTTGTGCAGGTGTTCCCAAATGCGCGCCCTGGGGCGACAAGCTTATTTTTACAGGCTTTAAACCAATTGACGGTTATGCAGGTACAATGACCTTTAAAAGTGCAACTGCCGACGAAAATGGCAAGCTGATTTTTGAGGATTTGTAAATTACACTCGTTTTTACATATTTAGTATGATAAAATCTGATTGATAAAATTTTTAAGAAGAAAAAGAATGAAAAAGAAGCTATTTTTACCGTTTATTTTAGCAATCGCTATTGCCTTAACACTAGTACTTGCAGTATCAGCAGAGGGTATAGTTCATAATAGCAATACGGTAGATTACAATAAAACCGTAAAGCTTTACCAAGAATATACACTTGCAGACGGAACAGTAACAGATACAGTTCCAATTTATAAAGAGAAGGAACGCAATACGGTTAACGAGTGTGCGGAGAAACTGCAAGAAAACGGCGTGATCGTTAGTTATAAATCCGATTTTTATCAGAAATTTACTGTTATCGATCAGTCCGTCGTGTGGTACGGAAGTGTTAATTTCCTTAGCTTCGGTACACATGAGGAAAGTATTATGCGCTTCGAAAATGCCGATATCGCAGGGCAACTTATGGACACTGTTTTATAGGCTTAGCACGCCACCAAAGGAGACTTGAACTATTTGACTCTATCACTTTGAGAAGAAGTTTCAAAAGTCTCCTTTCCTTTGAAGATTCTAGTGAGTAATAGCCAAAAAAAATTTACAAAATGCTAAATTTCGCTGAAAAAAGAAGCGCAAAACACGAAGACTTTGACAACAAATCTCTATAATCGCGCGGATTTTGGTACGATTTTTCGTGTCATTTAGTCTTTCTAGTGCTATTTAGTATCATTTAGTGATAACTAGTACATTCTTTCACCTTTGATTTTCAAAGAATTTGCAATTCTGGCTTTACCCCAAGCCCGATTTTTATGTTTTTCTAGTGCTAAATAGTGCTTTTTAGTGCTATTCTGTCAACCAAAGCATACATTTTCGTGCTCTCGTGTACTACTGTTTCCATGTAGTCCACTCCGCACTATGGTCAAGAATGTGGTCAAAACTCGCACCCCTAAAAAGCACAAGTGGTCACCTGAAAATCGGTCGAAGCATCAGGTGGGCTGTAGCAGCCGCAAGCAGAAAACCGACAGAGAAGAAACACAATGTGGTCAGCCCGAAAGCAGCCGACCGAAATATGTGGTCATAAAGAAGCAAAACCGCGTGATCAAGCCATGTGGTCGAAAGCCTTTGAGAGCAGGGAAGCGAACTCCCATCTCAAGGGCTTTTTTCTTCCGCCGGTGTTGTATTGTAACTCTTGTTGAGAAGATTGTCAAGTACAAAATTCACTTTGTTTGCTACTCGTCGGTCGCACACGACGAGCTTGACGCAATATATCGCAAGCGGTATGCAAGGCTTTAAAAACATCTTTCCGCACCCCAAATAATTGGGAGCAATAAACAAAGAATAAGGCGACGGAGAAATCCGTCCCGTGTTCATATAATACGGTTGAAAAAGGACGGAAATTATGGTATAATAAACGCAGTAAGTCTTGCTAGCGCAAGTCTTGGGCTACGCCCTTTGCGCACCTTGTGCGCCTGCGTTATTGACGGCTTCGCAAAAATGTCCTTGCAAGCAAACATTTTTGCTTCATGGTATAATAAGGTATCGAAATTTAGGAGGTAATTATGCTTACCTACACATACATATCAAAAGGAGAATTCGGCTTGGTTGAGAAACCAAAGCCAACAATACAGCACGAAAGGGACGCAATCGTTAAGGTTACGCTTGCCAGCATCTGTTCGAGCGATTTGCACATCAAGCACGGCAGCGTGCCGAGAGCAGTGGAAGGAATTACGGTCGGTCACGAGATGGTCGGTATTGTTGAAGAAGTCGGCTCGGCGGTCACGCATGTAAAGCCCGGCGACAGAGTCACGGTCAATGTGGAGACCTTCTGCGGCGAATGCTTCTTCTGCAAAAAAGGATTCGTCAACAACTGCACCGATAAGAATGGCGGTTGGGCGCTCGGTTGCCGCATCGATGGCGGTCAGGCAGAGTATGTTCGTGTGCCGTTTGCGGATCAGGGGCTGAACAAGATTCCCGAAAGCGTGACCGACAGACAAGCTCTGCTCGTTGGTGATGTTCTTGCCACGGGATATTGGGCGGCTAAGATTTCGGAGATTACAGAGGATGATACCGTTCTCATCATCGGAGCAGGCCTCACGGGAATTTGCACGCTCCTATGCGTGATGCTGAAAAATCCTAAGCGCATTATCATGTGCGAGAAGGACGAGAACCGCATCAGGTTTGTGAATGAGCACTATCCCGATGTGCTGACAGTCACGCCCGACAAGTGCCTTGATTTCGTTCGAGAGAACAACAATCACGGCGGCGCGGATGTGGTGCTTGAGGTTGCCGGAGCAGAGAACACCTTCGAGCTTGCATGGCAGTGTGCGCGCCCTAATGCTATTGTCACGGTGGTGGCGCTTTACGACAAGGCGCAGACTTTGCCTCTGCCAGATATGTACGGCAAGAATCTGACCTTCAAGACCGGCGGCGTTGACGGTTGCGACTGTGAGGAAACATTGAAGCTCATTGCCGAGGGAAAGCTCGATACCGAGCCGCTAATCACGCATACCTATCTGCTCTCAGAGATCGACGAGGCGTATGAACTGTTTGAAAATAAACGCGACGGCGTTATTAAGGTCGCGGTGGAGTGTTGATATAAACCAATTCATAAATAAGAATTTGGTGGATATTGTTTATCGAAGATTATAAAAGGAGATCCTATGAAAATCATAATTATAGGTGGAGTTGCAGGTGGAGCAACTGCCGCGGCAAGAATAAGAAGACTAGACGAGAATGCGGAGATCATCATTTTTGAACGCTCTGGTTATATTTCATATGCAAACTGTGGCTTGCCGTATTATATCGGCGGTGTTATCGAAGATAAAGAAGATTTGACGTTGCAAACGCCCGAAGGCTTTTATCGACGTTTCAGAATTAAAGCCAAGGTATGCCACGAGGTAACCGATATTGATGCGAAAAACAAAATTGTTTCCGTAATCGATTTGAAAACGGGAGCGAGCTTTACGGAAAGCTATGATAAGCTTATTTTATCTCCCGGTGCAAAGCCCATTTTGCCCGATTCCTATACCGAAAATGAAAGAACATTTAAGCTTCGAACGGTAGAAGATACACTGAAAATCCGTGCATTTATAGAGAAAAATCAGCCTAAGACAGCAGTGGTTATCGGTGGTGGATTTATCGGTCTAGAAATGGCGGAGAACCTTATCAGACTTGGGGTTAAAACGACTATTGTTCAGCGCGGCGAGCATCTTTTGCCGACTGTTGACTGTGATATGGCGTCGTTAATCCATGCAATATTCCGTTCCAGAGGTGTACAGCTATTACTGAACAGCAGCGCTGAAAAAATGAGTGTTACAGGCGACAAGGTCTTGCTTGAACTTACCGACGGAGGGCAAATCAGCGCTGATATGGCTGTGATTTCGGTTGGTGTTGTTCCTGAAAATACCCTTGCGAAAAAGGCGGGTTTAGAGCTTGGCGTAAAAGGCGCAATCAAGGTAAACAGCAAAATGGAAACCTCTGTTCCCGATATCTACGCGGTGGGAGATGCCGTGCAAGTAAAACATTTTATCACCGAGCAAGACGTGCTAATTTCCTTGGCAGGACCTGCGAATAAGCAGGGGCGCATCGCCGCCGATAATATTTGTGGGCTTGACAGCGAATATAAGGGCTCGCAAGGTTCGTCTGTTATAAAGCTCTTTGATATGACGGTGGCAACGACGGGCATTAACGAACAGCAAGCTAAGGCAAGCGGCTACGAATATGAAAAGGTTATTTTAACGCAAAATTCGCATGCAGGATATTACCCGAACGCAACGGCAATGACGTTGAAGCTGATTTTTAAAAAGAAAAGCTTTAAGATCTTGGGCGCACAGATCGTCGGTTACGACGGTGTGGATAAACGCATTGATGTGATTGCTACGGCGATCCGCGCGAGGCTAAGGGCTGACGAGCTGAAGGATCTGGATCTGGCGTACGCTCCGCCGTATTCTTCTGCGAAAGACCCCGTGAATATGGCAGGCTTCGTTTCCAAAAACATCAAAAACGGTGTAGTAAAGCAGTTTTATTATGAAGATATTTCATCTTTGCGTGAAAGAGAGGATGTAATTTTGCTTGACACTCGCACTCCATTTGAATATATGCGAGGTCGTGCAGACGGCTTTATCAATATTCCACTTGATGATTTAAGGGAGCGAATAGGCGAGCTTGATAAATCCAAAAAAATCTATGTTATGTGCCAAAGCGGACTTCGCAGTTATTTGGCGACACGGATCTTAATGCAAAACGGCTTTGATGCCTACAATTTCGCAGGTGGCTTTAGACTGTATAGCAGTATCAAAAACGAGGAATTGCTATCTAATAGATGCTACT
>JAGAJV010000077.1 GCA_017625915.1 Clostridia bacterium | reverse complement strand
TATCTCCATCCAATCTTCGTTGGTGTGCAGCCTACCATAACAAGGAGCTAAATCCTCATGCTCACATTATGGTTTGGTCAAAAAATCCAAGCGAGCCACACCTGTCAAGAAAAGGTATTCACAATTTAAAAGAGATCTTTGCAAGCGATATATTCCGTCAGGAGCTAACCTCTATTTACAAAAAGCAGACTAGTGCTCGTGATAATATCAAGGAAAAATACAAGATAAAAATTAAAAATCTAATCGAGGATATTCGAAACGGCAATCACGAAATATCCCCAGAGCTTGTTCTAAAAATGCAGTTGCTCTCCGAAAAGCTAGAAAATCACAAGGGCAAAAAGGTGTACGGATATCTTAATAAGGACACAAAAAATCTTGTAAATGAAATTGTAAAATTGCTTGGAAAAGATGAAAAGATACAGGAACTATACGATAGCTGGTATGGATATAAATGCGAAACTGTTCGCACCTATACCGATACAATGCCAGAGAAAATTCCAATCGAGGAAAACGAGGAATTCAAATCTATACGCAATAATGTTGTGCGTGTAGCAAGCGAGCTTGGGAAAATATCCGACCAACCAAGTAGAGAAATTGACTATGATTATTCTCAATATGAAAGCAAGAAAGACGACTTCGAGTTTCTGTACCACAAGGCAATGATAGAGGACAATACAATCCTTTATTATCGCCTTGGCAGATATTATCTTGAAAAAACAGATGATATGGAAAACGCAGAATATTGGTTACGCTTGTCAGCCGATAACGGAAATTCCTTGTCTGCTTATCTCATATACAAAGCCTATCGTGACCACAAATTTGACGACACACCAAGCGATAAAATGAAATACCTTCGCATGTCAGCAGATGCAGGCTTTGGCTATGCCGAATACGAGTATGCAAAATATCTTATGGATAAATCTCCAAGCGAAGCTATGGAATATCTTAAAAGAGCTTCAAATCACGGAAGCTTTCAAGCCGAATACACCTATGGCAAAATGCTATTTGAGCAAGGCAAAAAAGAGGAAGCAAGAGTGTATTTTGATAAGTGTGCAAAAGAGGATGCGTGGACGGAAGCAAGAGTAGGACTCCTATACTACTACGAATATCAGGACTACGAAATTGGAAAGGAGCTATTAAAGGATATCGCCGAGCAAGGATATACACCCGCCAAGGAAGCGCTAAAAGCAATTGAGCAAAGCATCAATGCTCAAATCGTAATAGGCGTGTGCGACCTATTCTATTACGCAAGCAATATCATAGAGGAAAGATGCGAGGATATGTATTCAAGGGAGCATCAGGTAAGCTACCACGGAATAGACAGAAAACAACGCAAGGAAAATCAAGCAAAAAGGCATGGTATGTCATGGTAATTGATAACTCTTTGATAACTTTCTGTGTCCTCGCTGGATATATGCTCGAACATGTGGTATCTTGTGAGTACCAAAAAACGAAAGGAGAAAGAAATGTCAGCGAAAAGACGACCTCAAGGTGACGGAACAATACGCAAGCGAGTCGATGGCAGATGGGAAGGACGAATAATTATCGGTCACAAAAGCAACGGAATGCCAATATATAAATCGGTGTTTGGTAAAACCCAAAAAGCAACCCTTGCCGAACTACACAAGCTAATCGACCAATACCAAGGTGTTGATTTAAGCGAGGAATGTAGAATGACTCTTGGCGAGTGGCTAGATAAATGGCTTGATGAGTATATGATTTTTACCATACGAGAAAATACCTTAGCAAGATATCGCAATATGGTTGACAACCAAGTCAAGCCATATATAGGGAATAAAAGGCTAACCTCGCTTACAACAGTAGATATTCAAAAACTTTATACCAAGCTAAAAAATGAAGGACGAATAAGAGAGCATCCTATACACGGTCGACAGCTCTCCGACAGTATGGTAAGAGGTGTTCATATGATGCTACACCAAGCACTTGAAATGGCAGTAAATGAAAGACTAATCGTTAAAAATCCAACCAAGGGAACAACCATTCCAAAAAAGAACTATGCCGAAAAGCAGATTTTGTGCGACAGTCAGCTTGAAATATTCAAGGAAGCCATAAAGAAAGAGCCATATTGGAGCGACCTGTTCTATATAGAAATAATGACAGGACTACGCAAGGGAGAGCTATGTGGACTTAAATGGAGCGATATAGATTTTATATCGGGCACAATGTGTATCAGGCGTTCAGTTTCAAAGGGTAAGGACGGAATTGTTATAGGAGAAACAAAGACGGATGCAGGCGTAAGAAAAATAATTTTACCGCCAAGTGTAATTGAGCTCTTACAGAGGAAAAAGCAAGAAGCCACAAGCGAGTGGATTTTCCCACACTATTCAAACCCAAGTGAGCCTATGCATCCCGAGGTTGCATATCGAAAGCTAAAAACAATACTCAAAAATGCGGGCTTGCCACTAATAAGATTTCACGACCTTCGCCATACCTTTGCAACCCATGCACTACAAGGTGGAGTTGATGCCAAAACATTATCGGGAATTTTAGGACACACAAACGCAAGCTTCACGCTTGATACCTACACCCATGTAACCAGTGATATGCAGAAGAACGCATCGGATATAGTAGGTAAAATGATGCAGAAATTTATAAGAAAGGACAACTAATATGCCAAGACAAATGAGAAAGCAAGGCGAGGGAAGCATATTCCAACGCAAGGACGGAAGATGGGAGGGCAGAGTAATGATAGGCTATAACGAAAAGGGCAATCCCAAGACAAAAAGCGTGTTTGCCCATACCAAGGGCGAGTGCGAGGAAAAGCTTGAAAGATTAAAAGCCGAGTGTGGTAGAAGAAATGACCGAATGAAGCCGGATATGAATTTTGGCGATTGGATGGATTTGTGGTATCAATACTTTTGTAAGCCAAGGCTTCGCATAACAACACAAGCCTGCTATGAGGGAAGAATTTATACTCATATAATCCCCGAAATAGGTCATATACCGCTAAATAAGCTAACGCAAAATGACCTTCAGCAATTCTATGCAAGAATAAAGAGAACAGGCAGAAAAAAGGATGT
>JAGAJV010000076.1 GCA_017625915.1 Clostridia bacterium | reverse complement strand
GTCGAGAGCGAAAACGGCGATAACATCCCACATTAATGGAGAAAAACATAGTTTTTCAACCTTATTATTTACAAACAATTATTAGTTAACTAAATCTTGATATTTTTCGTGGGATGTGGTTATGCCTTAATGTGTCAGCCTCTTTTTTAGTTATAGTGAGTTTTTCTCTTTGTAATCCTTTAGACTTCCCTTCAATACTCGTTCTGAAGCCTCCCTTGTGTAAAGGGAGGGGGACCACAAGGTGGTGGAAGGATTGTTAAATAAACAAGTCAAGCAAAGAACAATCCCTCAGTCAGTAAACTGACAGCTCCCTTTACACAAGGGAGCCTTGATTGGGGGACTACAAGGTGGTGGAAGGATTGTGTATCTATTATTACAGACTATTTTTCTTCTTATAATCCTTTAGAATTTCGCGGGACACCCATTCGTTTGTTTGTGGATTATAGTGGATTAAATCCCAACGGAAAAGGGAATATGCGTCGTCAGGCTTATAGTGAGGCGCATTCAGACTATCAAGCATTGACATATTGGGAAGCTCCTCACATAGCTCACTAAATGCTTCATTAATATAACGCATACTGGGTAGGTGCTTTCCGTCCTCAATGCCAGTTAAAGCTGCTTCAAAATTCAGCTTGTGTAAAACAATTGGAAATTCATAGCCAACAGCCTTACGCATACCGTTAAACATTGTTTTATAAACATTTTTTAGCTTATCGTCTGTTTTTAGGTTGTTAATATGCTGCCAAAATTCCTGCTCTCCGCCTCGCCAGTGAAGTCCGATAAAGTCTGGCTCGATGTCGCATCTTTCAAAATGCTTCTTAAGCAGCTCTAGAATGTGGATAGCAAGAGGATACATAGAAATGTTTACATCCTCTAGCTTGCCCGGGATAAGCTTTTTAGGTCTGTCGGGTGACCACATTCCGTAAACACCCTGCCCACCGATTGAAATATGAATTATGTATAAATCCGGTAAATTTACACCGTTATCAATATCCCTTTGCCAATTTTTAGCTAAGCAATTAGCCACAGAGTATGTATTATCTTGATTTTCTGCCAAATTCATACCGTAGCTTGTATATCTTGAAAATTTTAGCCCTTCAGTATCAAAGGATTGGTTTGGCTCACGGTTTAAGCCCCATACGTTTTGAAGCGGCTCCTTTATAATGTCCTCCTCGCTCATTGGAGCGCCGTGACCTGTGGCATTTGATTGACCGAAGAGCATAAATACTGCAATTTTATTCATAATAAATCTCCTTTTGGTTTGTAAAATCAGTATATCATTAAATTTTGTATATTTCAATAAAATATTGCATTTTATAAAAATATATGATATTATAAAAATGGTAACTATTTCAAAATTTAAAAGGAGAAAGAAAATGAAAAAGAAATTATTACTAGCTATGCTAATGATAGCAATATTCGCTTGCTTATTTGCAATTAGCATAAGCGCAGAAGCACCGGCTCTATATGTAGAGTTTGCTGTTAAGCTTGAGGGAAGTCAGGACTACACGACAGTGTATGTAGAGAACACCGAAGGCGGAAATCCAAGAGTAAATCTTACATATGATTTTTATTCAGATGTTGAATTTACAAAGACAGTTGACAAAGCATCCATTGTAGCAATGGACTTTTCGGGCGCAGTGCATTACGGTAACGAAAAGGATTATGTTGACAGATTTACCACAGCAGACGCAAGCGTATTTCCAAAATGTGAGGAAATTAAATGGTTCTCTCGCAAATTTACATCTATACCAAGCAATCTTTTTAATAACTGGACACAGTTAAAGCGCTTTGATTTTGGTTGCGCAACTGTGGTTGACTACAATCTATTAAGCAACACAGGCGTTGAAAGCATCGTAATTCCTGCATCCGTTACAGAGCTTAAAAATGGCGTATTCAAAAACTGTACATCTTTAAAAACAGTTAAAATTGAAGGCGCTGTTACAAAAATGGGCTCAGACGAATTTAACGGCTGTACATCACTTGTAACAGTAGATTTAGGTCAAACAACAACACTTGGAGAAAGCGCATTCAAGGGTTGTACATCACTTACAACAGTTAATATTCCTGCTAATTCACCGCTTCAAACAATCGGCAAGTTTGCATTTAGCGGATGCTCAGCGTTTAAGACCATGTCAAACGGTGGACAAGAGGGAGCTGTAATTCTTCCGGAGGGCTTAACCTCAATTTATCAAGAGGCGTTTTATAATTGTGATAGCATTAAATATTTATCATTGCCATCTACAATAACATATCTCGGTCCATCAATCTGTCGTGATAGCTCAGGACTTGAATTTGTTGACTTTAATGACAACCCTAACAACATAAACCTTGATAACTGGGGACATTTTAGTGGTTGCTCAGGATTAAAGGCAGTATCCTTGCCAGACAATATTCAAATCATAAACAACAGATTTATGACAAGCTGTACATCACTTCAGGCAGTTTACCTACCTAAAAACCTTGTTCAGATGAACACAAACGGTAACGGTCAAGGTCCATTCTGCTTTGATAAGAATATGTATTTTGTACAGGAGCCATTTGAGGTTCGTGACGAAAACGGTAACTTCTTAGGCGATAGCTTTGTAATGCCGGCAAAGCCAGAAGTTTACTATATGCCAAAGACACTTACATCTGCCGGCGGTAATGCAAGCTCAGGCACATGGTTCCGTGATTGTGCAGGTCTTAACACAACGATTGTAATGCCAGAGGTATTTGTAAACTCAACAGTTGTTCAAATGTTCCGCGAAACTGCAAGCGCAAATAACATTAAAAATGTTGTATATCTTGGCAATATGGAATCTATTGCTTGGTCAGAAAGAAACCACCATATCAACTTTATCTTTGCAAATCCTAAAGATACAGACATAAGCTCCGTTACATTTAGTGCCTTCTATAATAACCTTAATAATGATTGCTATTTCTATTTCTGCTCAACAGGCTATAAATACACAATGAGTGTTGCACAGGATAAAATAGCTGGCACTAAGGAAGAAAATTCATATTGCCATATTGTTGACCCATCAAAGTCAGAAACAACAAAGCCGGACTGTGTAACAAACTCCTTTGAAGCAACATACTGCTTCTGTGGCGCTGATATTGCTAAGACAGAAATTGAGGGAAGCGCACTGGGTCATAGCCATACTGTTTATTTAGATTTAGTTTACGAAAGCTTTATGAAGGACGGCTACTATAGCTACAAGTGCGAAAGATGTGAGGATGTAAACAACGAAACCAAGGCATATGCACTCTTTGCGTGCTTAGGCTATTCCTCGCCTGAAAATGGCGGCAACGGTCTTGCTATCACCTTTACAGTAAATAAGGACGCTGTTTCTAAGTATGAGGCAAAGAAGGGCGAAATCAGCTATGGCGCATTTGCAGTAGCAAAGAATAAGCTTGGTACAGGCGATGTATTAAAGGCAGACGGAACACCTATTGACTATGCAATCAAGGCAGAGGTATCAAAGGAATTTACAGGCTTTGATTTAAGAATTACAGGCTTTAATACCACTGAACAAAAGGCAATACTACTTGCATTAGGCGCTTATGTAATATCCGGCGATAAGATTTCATATTTACAAGATGGCACACCACTTGAAAATGAAAAATACGCATTTATTTCATATAACGATTTGCCAAATTCATAAAATCAATATAAAAGGCGCTATCATAGCGCCTTTTTTGTTGCAATTATATCTTAAATAGTGTAAAATGTATTTAGCGGTTAGTTCTCACATTTTCGCTTGCGAAAATATATCGAATTTAACGCAGTTAAATATATCGAATTTGCAAAGCAAATATATCGAGCCGAAGGCATATCGCGTGCGTAGCACATAATTAGTGGTTAGTGGTTAACCCTATCCCCTGTACCCTGTCCATTACAAAAGCGGAATTCTCACTTCGTTCGAGCTAAATTACTTCGTAGCTAAATTACTTCGTAGCGAAATGAAATTTGCTCTTTCGCTCGGCTTGCCGAATTTCGCTTGCGCTTGCGCAAATTTCGCTGTGGCTTTGCCACTATCCCCTATATCCTAAAATAAGGAGAAAATATGTATTATAGACACAATTTAAATTATGAATATCCCGAAAGAAGTGACGAGCATATGATTTATGTTAAGCACTTAAGGGACACGCATTTTGACGAAAATTATGAATATCTAGAAAAGGGCTTTTGGCGCACCATTAAAAAGGGGCTTTTTTGGATATGCGCAGGCACCCTTGGCTTTTTAATCTGTAAAATCAGACACGGTGTCAGAGTGCGGGGTAAAAGGAATATAAGAAAGAATAAGCATCTATTTAAAAATGGAGCTATTACTGTATCTAACCATGTTTTCACCTGGGACTTCCTCGGTGTTTCTATGGCAATATTCCCACGCCTTACAAATTTTCCTGCCTGGAAAACTAATTTTGAAGGACCAAACGCACCTCTTATCCGTTGGGCAGGGGGCATGCCAATTCCTAATGATAGCGTATTGGCTATGAAAAAGTTCAACCAAGGAATGAAGGAGGTTTTGGAGAGCAAAAGGTGGCTTCATTTCTTCCCGGAGGGATCTATGTGGTGGTATTATCCGGATATAAGACCGCTTAAGAAAACTGTTTTTAGATTGGCGGTTCAGTACGATAGACCGTTAATCCCTATGGCGTATTCCTTCAGACCTCGCCGCGGTATTCAAAAATGGTTTGGCAAATCCCCTCTTGTTACCTTAAATGTGGGCGAGCCTATTTTGCCGGAAAAGACCTTGCCAAAGCACGAGGCAGTAGACAAGCTACATAAGGACACCTATCATATTATGCAGATGCTTGTTGGAATTACACCTGATATGGAGAACTATAGGACTAATCAAAGCATTGACGAGTATAAAAAAACAATGTAACGGAGAAAATATGAACAAAATTAAGGATATAAAATTATTTTTATTTGATATGGACGGCACTCTGTATTTAGGTGACAGGCTGTATGATTTTACAATAGAGCTGCTTGACACCATTAAAAAAACAGGCGGCAGGTATATGTTTATGACCAATAATTCCTCAAGGAGTGTGGCTGATTACATAAAAAAGCTTGATAGACTTGGGATAAAATCAGACTACGAGGACTTTATAACCTCGTCACAGGCAACGGGCTATTATCTTAATAAGCACTATAAGGGAAAGACACTTTATGTTTGTGGTACAGAGTCCTTAAAAGAGGAGCTAAGACGGGGCGGCTTTGAAATTACCGAGGATTTAGACAAGGTAGACTTAATTGTAATGGGCTTCGATACGGAATTGACCTTTAAAAAGCTACACGATGTGTCCTATCTTTTGCTTACAAGAAAGGATATTCCCTATATAGCCACCAATCCCGACTATGTTTGCCCAACAGAATTTGGCTCAGTGCCTGACTGCGGCAGTGTGTGCGATATGCTTTATAATGTGTCAGGGCGCAGACCGATTTTCATAGGCAAGCCCTCAAAGCTAATGCCCGAGCTTGCTATGGAAAAAGCAGGCTACACAAGGGAGCAAACCGCAGTTATTGGGGACAGAATTTATACCGATATAAAAAGCGGACTTAACGCAGGCGTGGCAACAATCCTTGTAATGAGTGGCGAAACAACCTACGAAATTTTAGAAGCGTCAGAGGATAAGCCTGACTACGTTATGGGAAGCGCTAAAGAGCTTCTGGAGATTTTAAAAAACTAATAATACAATAAATATGCACCCCAAAAGTATCGAGCTTTTGGGGTGCATATCAGTTTGTTGGTTATATATTTACTGACGGATGCTTCATTCCGTACTTACCTGTATATACGGAAAGCAGGAAATAATAGTTATCTGCAAGGTAATTATAGCCACAGGGTACGCCTTGTGGGGTACGCCAGTCGATGCTTTGGCAATAGCCGGGCATAAGTCCTGAGTGGGTCATATCCTTTTCGTAGGTATTAAGAATTGCAAAGAGAATATCGTCGGCTTCCTTGGTAAGTCCCACATTATACATAGCGGTTAAGAAATGATAGCCGTTCATACCGTTAAGACCGCCGTTTTCGTATCTGCCCCAATCGGTCATACAGGGCCAACAGGTAGTGTCTGTTTCGCCAATAGGCATTACATTACCCGGAATACCAAAGCGAAGGTCGCCATAGCATTCCTTATCCATAATTTTAAGAAGCTTTTTAATCATTTTCTTGCCTAAATCCTTAGGAATTAAGCCCTCGTTAATACCCATAGCTACAGCAAAGGTAAAGCCGTAATCGTGTACCTTACCGTTTCTGCTTATCCAGCCTGCCATAAGCTCAGTTTCCGGATTATAGAAGGTGTCAAGGAAATTAGCATCAAATTTTGCAAGGTGATTTTCGTATTTTTCAGCCTCTTTATTCATTCCAAGCTTGCGTAAAAGCTGGCTAAGCTCTCTTAATGCTCTGTGGCAAAGATAGTTAAAGAAAATATCCTTATGTCCAAATGCAAAGTTGTCCCACCAGTTGCCCTGCCAACCGTATTCGCTTGGTTGACCTATATAGTCGCCTGCAAACTTAACCTCGAAAATTCCGTCGTTATCTGTATCCTGTGCTAAAATAAAGTCTGCCGCCTTAATTGCATATGGCACTAGCTTTTTCGCAAAATTCAAATTCCAATTTGAAATGCCTGTAAGACCGATAATTGCACCGGGGGTTGAGTCAACGGAGCAGCCGTAATTCTTTTCCTTAGGTCTATTAAAGAATGAAACGCTAACCTCACCGTCGTAGGCTTGGCACTGCTTAAAGGTTCTTTCAATCTGCTTTTCGTAAATTTTACGAACGATTTTAAATTGAATATCGTCCTCGTTTACCATTTGAAGCATATCTGCCTTCATATTGATAGCAAGATGTCCTGTGCCGTGGAAATAAATGTTATCTGATAAATCAAAAAGCTCTCTATTCATAGCAAAGCAGTTAATCCAGTTTCGCTTTAAGCCATTAAATTTTTCGCTATCCTCAGGTAGCTTTGGATAACATTCCTCCATAACTCTAAAGGTTAATTCTACATTTTCAAGCGGATTTTTAGATTTAAAGGTAAGGAAGGAGCTGCCAAAGTGCAGACCGTGCATTCTGTTGTGGCTATAGCCGTGATTCATATAGCCAAGGTCAAGCCCTGTAAAGTCCTTTGATTGCACAAGCTCCTCAACGCAGTAAACATCACTGCTTGATGCTGTGATTTCAATGCGTCCAAAGTCAGGGAAATGCACCATTAATGGAAGAGCATATTCAGTTTTGAAAAGCACAAGGGGATTTCTGCTCTTTAGCTTTTTAGGAGGCTTTTCTGTCCAAATTGTGGGCGGAGCAGTCTTAATTGCAAATTTAACCGAGAAAATATCGTTTTTGATTGGTTTTGTTAGCTCAATATTTATTGTCTTATCGTTAGCGAAAATATATTTTGCGCTTTCACCATTTTTATTTTCAAAATATGCGTATGTATCGGTAACATCTTGACTTACCGGCTTGTTTTTCTTAAAAGCACCGAAAACTCCGCCGTAGCCCGGAAGCATTAGATTGTAGCTTGCGTGCTTATCTCTGTCTCTGCCGCCTGATTCAATGCCCAACCACGCAATTCTGCCCTTTGATTTTTCAAATGTGCAGGATAAAAAATCACTGTTAAAATAAGAATATATAGGATGCATAATGTATCTCCTTTTTATGCTATGGTCTATGTGTTTATCATACCATAATATTTTAAAATAGGCAATACACAACGGTAAAAAAATTTGTTGACACCATATGAAAATTATGATATTATAAAGAAAAAGGGGTTTTTTATGTTAGAACAAAACGCAATTAAGGTATTAACCAAAAACAAGAATTTATATTTAAGAGTATTAAAGGGACATTTTGCTACAAGCAATAGCCACAGTAATTACTATATTGATGTATCAATGCAAAAAAGCCGTCTTTCCGAGGCGCAGGCGGTGGCTAGCGAGCTGGTTTCCTATTATAACGCAAATACAATAGTTGATACAATTCTATGCCTTGACGGTATGGAGGTTGTTGGTACCTGTCTTGCAAGCGAGCTTACAAAGGGTGGCTTTGCAAGCATTAATGCTCACCAAACAATTTATGTAATCACACCCGAGCAGACAAGCGGAAGTCAGCTTATATTCAGAGATAATTTAGTGGCAACCGTAAAGGGTAAGAATGTTTTAGTCCTTGCTGCATCTGTGGCAACGGGAAGAACAGTAGGCGCAGCTATTGATGCTGTAAATTACTATGGAGGCAGAGTAGCGGGAGTTTGCTCAATCTTTGCAACCATTGACGAGTATATGGGACATACAGTTCATTCCGTATTTGACCCTAAGGATTTACAAGGCTATGCAACATATTCCTCACACCAATGCCCGATGTGCAAAAACGGTGAAAAAATTGACGGACTTGTTAATTGCCACGGCTTTTCAAAGCTATAATAAGAATAAGGAGCAGATTTTGTCTGCTCCTTTTTATTATTATTTCTTGTTAGCCTCAGCCTCGGCAACCTGTGTATTATATACAGAGCCTGCAAGTGCAATATTATTGCGCTTGAAGTCGCTCTTGTCCGGAACCTCACGGAAGCTGCTTTCAGCCTCAACCTTCTTCTTAAGACAACCGGATTTGTATTCAAACTTGTCTGTCTTAGGTAAGCCAAGTGAAAGAACTGTTGTGATTTCCTCTGTATTCTTGTCGAACTTGAAGTATCTTGTAACATTATACTTCTTGTAATCGGTAACAGTTTCCTTAGCGCTGATAGGTGTTGTGATTTCAAATCTGACATTTTCTCTTCTCATTAAGTAGAGAGTATCCTTATCGTAATCCTTGAAGCTGTTTACATTGAAGATAAGCTTTCTTGAATTATGACCTGATAAATCCATCTTATAGAGTGAGTAAGCATTTCTTGACGGAGTGATTGCTTCTGCACGGAGATAGTAAATTGCATCGTAGCCAACGATAATGTTTTCACGGGTCATACCGCTTGCAATTACTCTGTTATCCTGACCGTCGTTACGAACAACGTGTAGAACTGAGCTTGTGTCGATGTAGTAGATATAGGAATCTGTAAATTCAACAATTTCCTTAAGCTGTGTACATACAACATATGTTTGCTTTCCGTCTGCGCTCATCTTTACAAGAGCAGTGTTTCTGCCGCTACCCTTTACAATGTACATCCAGCCACCACGAACGCCCTCAATCTTAGCAACATTTTGCATAATCTCAAGTCTGTCTGTGCCCTCTGTATTGTTAGAGAATAGTGGGCAGTAGTAATCATTACCGATTGTGTAGAAGATTCTACCCTTAATTGTAGCAAAGTAGTCGTAAATATTCTTTTCGATAAGTGTCTTTTCACCGGACTCAAGGTCTAATACATATAGGTCCTTATTGTAATCGTTCGGTGTCCAAACTGAGTAAACAACCTTGTTATCAACAACATTGTGGATTTCACAGCTGTCGTCAAGAATCTTTTGGCTTTCGCCTGTTGTAACATCACATACCATAAAGTATGTAGCCTCGCTTGAAGGTGTCTTGTCAGCTGTTATGTAGAATAGGTTGTTGCCATAGTATTCTGTAATGTCGATAAGCTCGTCAACAAGAGTCTTAGCTGTGTTAGCAACCATATCAATATAAACAATTGAGTAATTGTCCTTGCGAACTACAGTAGCCTTCTTCTTGCCGAATAGTGAAGCAAAGAAGGATTTAATGCTAGCAAAGCAGCCTGTCTTAGCCTCGATAAGTGAAAGCTTCTTACGCATAAAGAATGCTTTACCGTCGTTAGCCGGGAAGAAGTTGTTAGTCTTGTTAATAGCCTCGTATGCGCCACTCTTGCCCTCGTCAATAACAGTTCCCTCGTGCTTATGAACATCATAGCAACAGATTTTCTTGTTCTTGGAAATATAAAATAGCTTGTTAGAATAGCAGGTTAGAAGCATTGTAAGACCCTTGAACAGTGGCTCCTTAGCAGGCTCGCCATCAAGAACCTCATAAAGTGAGAAGGATGGCATGCCGATGCTTTCTTCCTCTGCCGGCGCAGCGCCCTCGCCCTTTGCCTTATCATCACCCTTGTCGTTAGGGTTGAATGCGGCAGCCTTATCCTCTTTAAAGATATAGTGCTTGCCAAAGAATGCAAATAGATTGTAGTTGTAGTTAAAGAACTTGTTAATTCTTTCTACATACTCGCTTGAGTCAGCATAGCCTCTGATTGACTCAAATAGCTCAAGAGCACGGCTCTTGTCTGAGGAGTGGCTTTCAAAGATTTCAACAGCTGCACGGTATGTGGAAGCTGCGTCAATACCCTTGCCGGCCAGCTCCTTAACAATTTTCTTGTTGATTTCTTCCTTAGCAGCCTTGATAGCCGGAACATCGTCCAGCTTAGCCGGAAGAACAAGCGCGTCAAGGCTTGACTTAAGCGCGTTAAGTCTTGCAGACATTGATTCACAGGTTGATGCGTCAGCGCCGAACTTCTTTGCATACTCAATGTCGTTAGAGAGCTGCTTTACAATAGCTTCTCTGTTATCAATAACAGTGTGGATAATTCGTGCGTAAACATCAAAGCTTTCAAGAGCTACGGTGTTGTCAACAGGGTCGTAAGCACTAACCATTTCGCCCTCAAACTCTGAAATACCCTCGATTTTCTTTGTAAGCGGAACAATTTTGCTTTCAAAATCAAGAACCCAAGCAGCAGAATTTGCGCCGTTCTTAATCTTGTTCTTTTCAACCATTCCGTCGATTTCCTCAATGCCGATAACGGAAACGGTCTTGTAAGCATCCCAATCGTAGTTAGCAAAGAAATTGTCAACATAAACTAAGCCTGATTCAGGTGAGTCAATTGACATAGCAATGCTTGCTACATTGAAGCTCGCTTGCTGAGTCGCTACAGGAGCGCCGGAGCCTCTTACGATGTCGTCAACATCAATAACCTGGTCACAGCAGTTGCAAACGACTGTTTTTTCTCCTTTTTTAAAATATAGGTTGTGCGTGCAGTTAGGACATTTTCCCGCACCTTCATTTGCGGAAGCTACTGCGTTGTCCTGTCCTGATGATGTTAGCTTTGAAACTAAATCTCCAAGTGCCATAGGTGTTTTCCTCCAAAAAATATAATTTTTTATTTTAATTTAGGGATAGTCCTCTCCTCCGTTTGGTGGCTTACAGCGAATAAGCCTTCCTATCCCTTTAATTAAACCGATAATCAGACCGTATTTCTTAAGCGCCATTATCATATAGGTGGAGCAGGTTGGCTCAAATCTGCACTTGGCTCTTACCTCAAGAGGCGCATAAGCCTTATAAAGAAGCACCATACCTATTATGAAATTTTTTGTAAAATGGCAGGTAATAAGAATAATTAACGGTAAAGTATAAAGTATATTAAACGGTAGCACATTAAATTTTGCAAGTAAACCATATGCTACCCAAATAATAGCAATAAAAACCGGGGACAAGACAAAATAGTAAACTATGTCCGAAACTCTGACCTCACGAATACACTTTTTCATTTAAGAAGCTTACATTTATTATTACGGGAGTCAAGAGAAACGGTAGCTTTTTTTACAAGCTCCGGAACTAAATCAAGCTTACCGTCAGAAACATTAGCAACAATTTCGCCAACTAATGCTTGAAGCGCTTGCTCAATATCCTTTAAGGATGCGTGGCTCATAGGGTCGCTAAAGCGAATTTTGCTTGAAAGCTCTCTTAGCATATCCTGAATGGTGCCATCGTCAACCTGTGGAATACAGGTGTCAATATCTGCTTGAAGTGAGCGAATGTAAAATACCTTTTTCTTTGTGTGCTTAATGTTTTTAGAAATATAGGATGCGCTAAGCCAAGCATAAAGTAATAGAATAACGAAAATTGCTGTAATAATTGCTTCTACTACCCAAGCTACCACAGGAATATTTTTGTTAATAAGCATTAAGATAATGCCGGCAACTAAATAAACCACAGCGAAGCTATATTGAAGTGTAAACATAAGCGGAATTTTTACAATAGAGGTTTGCTCGGTAAGAGCGCAGTAAATAGTTACTCCTATTGCAGTTAAAAGTGGAAGCGGGAAGGTGAAGGACCAAGCAATCCAGAACGATGCAAAATCAGTTCTTCCCTCAGGAATTACAAGAAATAGAATAAGGTTAATAACACCGTAAACTATTAAAAGAGAAATTAACGAAGCTATAAAATCCTTCTTTTTCATAAATAGCCCTCCTTATTTAGTAAAATCGTGACCGCAGGAATGGCAGAAGCGATTAGCACCGCCTACTGATGTGCCACAGCTCGGACAAATTTTATTTGCAGGAGCTTGCTCAGCGCCACAGCTGGAGCAGAAGCGTGCGCCGGCGGTCAATTCCGCACCACAGCTTACGCAGAAGCATTTTTTAGGTGCGATTGGCTTACCGCAGCTTGCACAGAATTTTGCGCCGGACGCAACCACTGCGCCACATTCAGCACATTTATCTTGACCGCTTACCTGGTTCATAGCTTGACTGGCAACCTTGCCAATCTCGCCACCAACACCAAAGCCCATGCCAACGCCCATACCGGCGCCCATCATAGTACCTGCAACGCCCTCGTTTTGAGCCGCGGCTTGCATAACATCGAATTTTCTTTCGTCTTGATATGTAAAGCCTTGAGCCGCACGGGCAGCAGCAACAGCCTCACCCATACGAACAGTTTTATGAGCCTCAATATCAATGTGAGCAAGCTCTTCCTCAAGCTCGCGAATCTTTTCACGGTCGCTATCGTCAGGCTCAATATTATTGATATGGAAGTTTTCAAGCTCAAGACCAAGCTCCTTAAGATGCGCATTTAATAGCACCTTGATATCCTTGGAAAGCTCTTCAAGGCAAGCGCTGATTTCTGTAACGCTAAGACCCCTATTTATAATGGCTTTGGCAATTGTGTCCTTAATAGACTGCATTGCCATTCCCTTAATGCTTCTCTTAATTTGGTCAATGCCAAAATTGTCAAGAGCGCCTACAACCTTAACAACGAACCTTCTTGAATCAACAACACGGATACCCATATCACCAAAGGATTTAACACGAACTGTAAGCTTGTATTTTGGGTCCTTCATAACGATAGGCGAGTCTGTACCCCACATCATGGCAAGAACAGATACCTTGTTAATAAAGAATACCTCACATTGGAAAGGATTTGTGCCGCCGAAAATACCGGCAAAAATTCTTTTCAAAATAGGTAGATTGTCAGAGTTTAGAGTGTGACGACCGGGCCCGAATAAATCAAGCGCTTGACCGTCCTTATAGAACAGTGCCTCCTGTGATTCGCCAACAATAAGCTGTGATTTAGCATTAAAGTCATCTATTCTATGCTTATGTACGATAGTGTCATTATTGTCACTCGGCTCGTAGCGTAGCACATCAAGTAAATTTTTTGACATAT